>JAOUKT010000032.1 GCA_029882395.1 Gammaproteobacteria bacterium | reverse complement strand
GCATACTCTGTACCCATGCCGCCTTGAGCAAACATGCCGATACCGTAAGTTAACGCATCACTACGCACCGCGTAACCGACCGCTGGCATAAAGAATGAAGTTGCAGATGAATCTGCATCCGGCATAGATGCCATTGAAGAAGTAATATCTGGCGCTAAATTACCTAACGCCACATCCAGACGACTTTCACCGTCTTCCATTAAACCTAAAGTCGCCGGGTTATTCATAACCGCAGCAACACCGTTGTCATAAGCCATGGATGCACCGCCCATACCGGCAGCGATGGGGCCATAGCCTTCCAGCAACATACCGTTGGTGGCGACAGCGGTGACAGGCGCTACGATTGCAGCGGCTACAGAAACAGCCAGAATTGAACGTTTTATCTGAAATGTCATTTGTTATACCCTCGTATAATAGTCGTCATTAAGTTATTTCTTAATTGCTTTTTATAATTATTGGAATAAAAACTTTCTTTAAACCATCCTCGTACCATGTCAAAGCATAAACACTTTGTCAATCAATGGTTTAAAGTGCTTTAAAGCCTGCATTTTCAATAAAAAGTTAAAACCCGTATATATTAAATTATTAATATAATAATATGGCTATAACATTAAATTATTGATTGTTATCAATTAAAAAGCGATTTAGTGGCTGACGTATAAAAATGTAAAAAATCCAAACACTTCACATTTTTGTCATTATATTTTTTTACTTCTATAAAAAATACTTTGCTGGCAAAATCGCCATAGAAATTTATTTTATGCAAAAAAAAAGCCCGAAAGAAATTCGGGCTTTTAATTAAAATGTTGCTTTAAATTTTGACGTTGATTTTATATAAACAGACAGACGTCAGAGTCACCTGCAAATTCAAAAAACAAAGCGGCTCCACCCAGCTCAACACCGTCTACAAAACTGGATGAATTGAATTCAAATAAATCAACGGTCATCTGACAGGCGATGAAACGCACTTCTGCTTCCTGACATAAGTCTCTTAGTTCTTCCAGAGGCGCCACACCTTTAGATTTCATTTTCTTTTTCATCATTACTGTCATCATGCTTTGCATGCCAGGCAATGCCTGCAATAACACAGGAACCGGCATCGGCATCGGCATGCCAGGGTTACCCAGTGACGACACTTTTAAATCGAGCTTTTTTTCTACCAGCTTTAAGCCGTAGAAAGTAAAGAATATTTCAGTTTCATAACCCAATGCTGAGGCCGTAGAGGCCAGGATAAATGGAGGATACGCCCAGTCCAGCGTGCCTTTAGTCGCAATAATTGCCAATTTTTTACTCATTTCTCAAACACCTCTTAGTAAATATCTCTGTATGCCATTCAGGCTTTATTAATAAATCACTCACTACAATGACGATAAATAAAGCATTTTTTATTATTAGGAGAACAGCGCTTATCTATCGTCATTTTAAATAATCGATTAATGATTAACCAAATTAAGTGACCGCTAAATCTAGTTTATGCCAATGAATAAAACAAGGCTTAATTCGATATTATGGAGAATTTAAAAATGTGAAGACAGCTTAAAACTGTTAAAAAAGATCAGCTCATCGCTGCCTTAAAAGGCTTTAACGCAGCGATTGATAATGCCGGAGATGAAACCCAAGCGCTTTATAAATCAGGCCATTGCAGCAATATCAAAACCCTGCTGTGCCCAGGCTAAAATGCCGCCTTTAAGGTTATATGTTTCATCATAACCCTGTGTCACCATAAAGCTGGTAGCTTGTGCCGAACGAGCACCACTATGGCAATAGAGGATATAGGTTTCGTCGTTGCTTAATTCTGGCAATTTCGCTTGCAAAATATTTAACGGGACAGGCTCGCATCCTTTAATGCAACCTCGCTGGATCTCTGCAATATTTCTCACGTCCAACAATCTGAAGCGCTTTCCTGCTTCTTGCATTGACTTTAATTCAGCAACATCGATCTCTTGAATTGAATACATCAACCTACTCCTCACGTATATTAGAGTATTCTAACATAGGAGAGCTTTTCGTCAATGCCAAAGGAACTTTATTTTATTCAAATCATCCTAATCGTTATTGAAATTAAGTATGATTGAGTCAACCCATCACTGTCATTGACTATTAACCTATGCCTTTACGCATCATCTTTTTATTTTTAAGCCTGATTTCAGCCAGCCAGGCAGACAGCCCTTTGCCCGAACTCGGCCACCCCTCTCAGACCACACTTAGCCCCGAACAGGAAAAACAACTCGGTGATGCCTTTATCCGCGCACTCAAAGCCCAGGTTAGCCTTGTTGACGATGAACTGGTAAATGACTACATACGCAACCTGGGGCTGAAGCTGGCCTCCTACAGCCCGGAACCTGGCCGTGAATTTAATTTTTTTATTATTAATGCCAACGATATCAATGCCTTCGCCGGGCCTAACGCCACCATCGGTATCAATAAAGGCCTGATACTCGCTGCCAAAAATGAAAGCCAGTTAGCCAGCGTAATGGCTCACGAAATCGCCCATGTCACCCAAAAGCACCTTACTCGGGCATACCAGGCTCATGAAAATACCAACGTCACCACCCTGGCGACAGTGTTAGCCGCCATATTAATCAGCGCCGCTGATCCAACGGCAGGTGCCGCTGTGATGTTTGGCGGCGTTGCCGGCGGCATGCAATCGCAGATTAATTTTACCCGCAGCAATGAATACGAGGCCGACCGGGTTGGCATTCAAATAATGACCGATAGCCGGTTCGATCCCAGGGGCATGATCGAGTTCTTTGAAATTTTACAATCTCGGTCTTTGTATGGCTCAGAAAATGATCTCGAGTACCTGAGAACACACCCGTTAAACAACGCCCGCATAGCCGAAGCCTCTAACCGCGCGGCTAAGTCATCATCAAACACCAGAAATGACAGCCTGATTTACCAATTGACCAGAGAACGCCTGATAGTGGCAGACAGCCAGACAGCTGCCAGTCTAATCAAAAATTATGCCCCCCATAAAAACGAAAAAGCATCGAAGGCATACGCCAGAGCACTGATCTACCTGCGTTTAAATGAGCCTGCCAAAGCCATTACGACTTTAAAAGCCTTAAACAAGAAACACCCGCACCTCTGGTATCAGCTCAGCCTTGCAGAGGCTTATGTCAATAACGGCGACGAAAAACAAGCAACCGCACTCTACCGGCAGTTAAATGCCATTTATCCCGGCTATCTTCCTGTTACCCACGCCTTTGCGCGGAGTTTAATTAACTATAAAAAATACGCTCAAAGCATCCAAATACTCGAAAAACAATTATCTGAGTACAAAAATGCCGAAACCTACAACCTGTTAGCACGCGCCTATTCTGAACAAAACAATCTGCTCAAAGCATACAGCCTTAAGGCCGAACAATATGCTAACGATGGCTTTTATGAGCTGGCAGTGCAGCAATTAACCAGTGCACTGCGCCTGCCTGAAATAGACACTGAGACCTTAAAACGACTCAATGCACAGCTGCAAATCTATAAAAACAAGTACAAAACAGAATAAAAAACAAATATCCTGACAAAAGCTTAAGAAAGCCTTAAGAAACTAAATTAGTATCCACTTATATTAATATCCCCTAACATGAGGAAAAATAACATTTTTTTCTTGCCATATAGAATGCACTCTGTATGCTATGTATCGTCAAATAAAAACTGAAATTAAATATTTATTTAAGAATCAGTTATAACAATCACAACCAACGCAAGAGTATGAGGAGAAGCTTATGCGCATCTCAGCGCGAATAGTAAATACCGCAGCATCACTAGCTGTACTCATCGGTTGCCTGAGCTTAACTGCCCCTGCAGTATCTGTTGCAGCAGATGCAGATGTAGTTGAAGCAGGCAAAAAGATTGCTTTTAGTAAGAAGAAAGGCAATTGCTTGGCATGTCATGACATTAAAGGTGGAAAATTACCCGGCAACATTGGGCCACCATTAATCGCTATGAAAGCCAGATTTAAGAAAGAAGACCTGAAGAACCAGATTTCTGATGCACGTGTTAAAAACAAACACACAATAATGCCTCCGTTCGGTCCTCATCAGATTCTTAAAGCAGATGAAATCGAAAAAGTCGTAGAATTTATCTACACACTATAAATTAACTGAGGTAATTATCATTATGAACTCAAAACGTAGAACACTGCTTAAAGGCTCCTTAGCAGCTGGCGCCGTTGGCGTTGCAGTAAGCGCGGGTCTTTTAGCACCACGCACAGTACTGGCCGCATGGCCTAAATCAGCATTTTCTGCCAAAGGCGTTGATGCTTCTCTATCTGAACTGTATGGCTCAGGCGATGCTTCTTCTAGCAAGAGCATCAAACTGAAAGCACCAGACATCGCAGAGAACGGTGCTGTTGTTCCTGTCACTGTTTCTAGCTCAATTGCTAATGCTGAATCTATCAGTATTTTTGTAGCTAAAAACCCACAGCCATTAACTTCATCTTATGCTTTAGGCTCTGGTACTGAAGCTTATGTTGCTACCCGTATTAAAATGGGTAAAACATCTGATGTAGTAGCAGTTGTTAAGGCTGGCGGTAAATTATACAGCGCCCAGAAAGAAGTTAAAGTCACCATCGGCGGCTGCGGCGGTTAATCAAACATTTTAGCGAGTAAGTACAATGGCAAAATCCATTAAAGTAAGAGCAAGCAACAAGAAAGGCTTGACGACTGTAAAAGCTCTGATGAGTCACCCAATGAAAGTTGAAAAGAAAGATAAAAAGACAGGTAAAGTAACACCTGCTCACTTTATCCAGACTGTGACTTGTGAACATAACGGCAAAGCTGTTTTAACAGCTGAATGGGGCGCTGCAATCTCAGCAAACCCTTACCTGTCTTTCAAATTTAACGGCGCTAAAGTTGGCGACTCTTTGAAAATCAGCTGGGTTGATAACAAGGGCGAAAATGCCTCTGTTGACGCTAAGATTAAATAAAGTAGCGACAGAACTACAATAAATCTGGAGAAGTGTTCTAATGAAAAAATTAGCTGCAATTTTTACTGCGGTTGTTATGTTGACGTCACCGTTTGTCGTCAACGCATCACCACAGCAAGATCTAAAGGACTTCAGAGCTTTCTTTAAAAATAAATTCCCTGCTACACCGATGAATGATTTCATCAACGGTGTTTACTCTATTCACAAAGCATCACGTGAACAGTGGGAAGCATTTGAAGAATTCCCTTCTTACGAAATCTACGTAGATAAAGGTGAAGCTCTTTTCAACGATACTAAGTTTAAAAATGGCAAAGGATTCAAAGACTGTTTCCCTAAAGGCCAGCAAGGTATCAAAGGTACATACCCATACTTTAGCGCCAAGAGCGGCAAAGTGGTTACTCTTGAAGGTGATATCAACAAATGTATCACTAGCAACGGTAGCGAAAAATGGGGCTGGAAAAAAGGTAAAATGGCTTACCTGAGTGCATATTTAGCTTACCAGACACGTGGTCAGACTATCAACGTCAATACCCCGAAAGGTGAAGCGGCTGTCGCAGCTTATAATCGTGGTAAAGCCCACTTTTATGCTAAGCGTGGCCAGTTAAATATGTCATGTGCAGACTGCCATTATTACTATTCTGGCAACAAAATCCGTGCTGACATCCTGAGCCCTGCTCTGGGTCATGTTTCACACTTCCCTGTCTACCGTAACAAGTGGGCTAAGAAGAGTGGTGATGGCATGGGTACCTTACACCGTCGTTACGGTGGTTGTAACAAACAGGTACGTGCACGTCCATTTAAAGCTCAAAGCGCTGAATACAGTGCACTTGAGTACTTCCATACTTATATGAGTAATGGTTTAAAATGGAATGGTCCTGGTCAGCGTAAGTAAGCTTTCCTAGCATCCAAAAAAAACCCGGTCTTGACCGGGTTTTTTTTGCATAAAATTTGATAACGCATCAACATAAAAAACAAATAAAATAGTAAGCCATCATTAGCCAAGCCCAACAGCAGATGCCGGCAAGCAATGATACAAATATTAAGGACGTTAAGAGTGAAAGTAAAACTGAGATTGGGGAGTGGTGGGTCATGATGGATTCGAACCATCGACCAATGGATTAAAAGTCCACTGCTCTACCAGCTGAGCTAATGACCCCCAAACGAGGTGTGAATAATACAGTAGTTTTGGATAAAAACAAGAGCTAAATTAAGAAATTCCAGATATTTTATTATTACGCCAGGCTAAGCTATTTTACTTTTTCGTGGTTGATTAATGTTTATACAATTCAATAACTTGTTTCAACATTGGCAAATGAGCACAGGTTATCGGTGACACCTGTAAAGGCCTGTCATTGCGCTCTTTGTAAAGAGCTCAGTAGCCTGATGACTGACTATATTGCGTTGGATCTGATAGCCCGGCGTCTGCAAAACCTTTTCTGCGCAAACGGCATGAATCGCACCGGCCACAAGCCTGAGCCTGCTGATCGGCCGAATAACACGATACCGTCATCGAATAGTCCACACCGAGCTCATCACCGGCTTTAATGATTTCAGCTTTACTGAGGCTAATCAGCGGCGTGTGAATGGATAGCTTGTTGCCTTCTACTGCAGACTTGGTTGCAAGGTTTGCCATTTGTGTGAATGCATCAATATATTCCGGGCGGCAATCGGGGTAACCTGAATAATCAACGGCATTGACACCTATAAATATATCTTTAGCCTGCAGTACTTCTGCCCAGGCCAGCGCATACGAGAGGAAGATGGTATTGCGGGCGGGTACATAGGTTACCGGTATGCCTTCTTCTAATGATTCGGGTACATCGATATCCATATCAGTTAATGCCGAGCCACCCAGTTGCCCCAGATCGATGTTCAGAATCCGGTGTTCGCTAACCTGGTAAAGTGCAGCAATTTTTTTTGCCGCTTGCAGCTCGACATCATGCCTTTGGCCATAACTAAAACTCAAGGCAAAACAGTCGTACTGTTGTTTTGCCTTTGCCAGTACGGTCACTGAATCAAGACCACCTGATAATAATATAACCGCTTTAGGTTTTATTGGATTCACACTTAACGCCCTGGTTCATCGTCCCATAGATATTTATGTAACTGCAATTGAAACCTTACTGCAAGATTGTCCTGCAGTATCCATTCAGCGAGTTGCCTGGCCATTTGTTGACCGTGCACCGGTGAAAATAAAACCTCACACCTGTTTGTCAATTCATGTTTATCAATCTGCGCCTTGCTCCATTCATAATCATTGCGATCACAGATCACAAACTTTATTTGATCCTGCTGTTTGATAACTGAAAGGTTTTCAATACGGTTTTTAGATTCTTCACCGGATGCGGGCGTTTTCAAATCCATAACAACACTAACCCTGGCATCAATTTCTGAAATATCCAGCGCGCCGCTGGTTTCGATTGAAACCTCATAACCCTGGTCACATAAAGATTTAAGCAAGCTTAAGCAGTTTTTTTGCGCCAACGGTTCGCCACCTGTCACGGTAACATAACGCGCATTATATTTTGCGGTGGACGCCAATATCTGCTCTAAAGGCATGCGCTCACCACCCGAGAAAGCATATTCGGTATCGCAATAACCACAGCGCAAGGGACAACCCGTTAAGCGTATAAAAACGGTTGCTAAACCGGCTGTTCGGGTTTCGCCCTGTAGCGAATAGAATATTTCTGTGATCCTAAGTAAGGACTCATGCGATTCAGGCTGTGACACGTCGTTTATTTACCTTCGCGCGCCAGTCTGTCAAGTCGCTGTTTGGCTGTCCGGGCATTGGTGGTGTCAGGGTATTGCGTTAAAACCGCGGTCAATGCCGCCTTGGCCTCGTCCCATTTCTTTAATTCGTAATAAGTAAACCCAATTTTTAGTTCGGCATCTTTACGTTTTGGACTATCCTGATAGTCGGTCACAATTTTCTGGAATTCAAGCAACGCTGTTTTGTAATCACGGGTTGCATAATTTGCTTCACCGAGCCAGTACTGGGCATTATCCGCGTATTTGCCTGTGCGATAGCTGCTTAAGAACTCCCTGAATGCCGTTATCGACTGCGTATAATTACCTTCTTTTAGCAGGTTAAATGCGCGTGTATAGGCCGCCTGCTCACGCGCCAGCTCAGTATCTTCTTTTGTCAGCGTTTCGACCCCAGAAAGGTGAGCACCCGCCATGCCTATTCCTGATGAGCCCTGTGCTGACGTTGCCGAGCTTGTGCCGGCCGATGAAGAAGAACCCGCTTCAAGTTCTAGCATTCTGCGATCGACATCCTGGTAAAGGCTTCTCTGCCTTTTCGTTAGCAGGCTCATCTGGTGTTCCTGCTGCTCTGAAATTTCCCTGAGCGCACTGATTTCGAGTTTCAGCTGGCGCAATTGCTCCAGTAACTCATAAGCCACACTGCTATTAACACCTTCGCCGTCCAGAGCAGGCGCATTACCGTATTGCACACGGGTTTCCGCTGCGGCGGCAAAAGCCAGATTTGAAACCAATAAAGATCCTAACAACAAACTCACTCTTAACATGTCTTGCATATTACATTGCCTCATAGACCAGCTGCACGCGGCGGTTTTTGCTCCACGCTTCTTCATTGTGTTCTAAAGCGACCGGCTTTTCTTCACCATAACTGATCACCTCGATCTGTTTTTTTGTCGCACCCTGAAACATCAGCATTCTGCTGACAGCTAAAGCCCGGCTGTCGGCGAGTGCGATATTATATTCTCTTGAACCACGCTCATCAGTATGACCTTCGAGCCTCAGCTTCATATCCTTATTGGATGCCAGATAACGTCCGTGCCATGTCACCAGGTCACGGTATTCCTCTTTAATTGAACTCGAATTATAATCAAAATAAATCACTTTTTGAGACAGCGGACTCGTCGCATCATTTATTGCGTCTTTCCGATAAGGTTCGTCGCCGGCAGTAAACGCTGTTGCCTGACTTTTACCGTCTGCTGCAAGTTTTCCCGTTTCCACAGCATCGGTTACGGCCTTGGCGGCATCATCATCTTTGGTTGGCTGTGCAGGGCATCCAGCCAGTATCAATACAGCTAACATCAATAAAATATAATTTCGCATTTAAATCTCTCCGAGATAAATTATTTTAAAAAGGGCGACCAGGTTGGTTCACGAACCTCACCTTCTTTGGCAACCAGTCTCTGTTTGAAGCGGCCATCAGAAGAAACGGCAGCCAGTGCAGCTCTTTGTCCTTCTGCGTATAAAATCATACTGCCATTGGGTGCAAAACTGGGCGACTCATCCAGTGGCCCCTCAGTTAAGACATCAATAACACCGGTCTCAAGATCCATTGTTGCTATTTTAAAACCGGATGAGTCTTTATAGACAAATGCCAGCTTCTGTCCATCTTTTGAAATTTCTGCACTGCTATTATAACTGCCTTCAAACGTCAGTCGACGAGGTTTTATGCCGGCACCATTGATCTTGTATAGCTGGGGCTTTCCTGAACGGTTTGAGGTAAACACCAGAGACTGGCTATCTGGCATCCAAGAGGGCTCTGTATCAATACCCCAGTGTTTGGTTAAACGGCTGAGTTTTTTATCCTCTAATCTCAATACATAAATATCTGCATTGCCATCTTTTGATAAAGTCATTGCCAGCTTTTTGCCGTCTGGTGACCAGACCGGTGCACCATTAAGGCCTCTAAATTCTGACACTTTTAAACGCTCACCCGATGATAAAATCTGTGTGTAGATTTGTGCACGCCTTTTTTCAAAAGAAACATATGCCAGCCGGGTGCCATCAGGGGACCAGCTGGGTGACATAATAGGCTGGCTTGATGTCAGAATAGTGACCGGGTTAAAGCCATCAGTATCCGATACTTCCAGTTTATAACTGTCGCCCTTTTGATCTCTGCTAACGGTTACATAAGCCACTTTTGTATTAAATGCGCCTTTTTGCCCCGTGAGTTGCTGATAAATCAGGTCACTGATATGGTGCGCTGTGTACCTCAGTGAATCGCCATCTGAAGTCAGGCTGTAACCTAATAATTGCTCGCCCTTAAAAACGTCAAACAGCTGAAATTTAACGGCAAACTGATTATTTCCTGCCGGTCGCACCGAGCCGACTACCAGATGATCTACACCGGCTACTTTCCAGCTTTTAAAATCGAGATTCTCTGTGCTTGTCGGACGGCTTAAAAGTTTATCTTCAGGCACCGGTGCAAAGCGCCCGCTACGTAATAAATCTGTTGATATCACCTTGAAGCTGCTTAAGTCCGGTTGTTTTTCTTCACTCTCCCAGCTGAACGGAATAATGGCAATCGGCAAAGCATCTTCAGTGCCCTGAGTGATCTCAACATTTAAAATAGCATATGATGGTATCGCCCATGTACACAGTAACACGCAGCACAGTGTTAAAATTTGTTTCATAAAATATCTTCTATCAATCATTTTGCTCATTATTTAATGGCCAACAAAGGTAAATTGAACCGTTCTGTCAAACACATCGGCTGATGGCGGATCTGGCAAGGGTGATGCCTTAAGCACGGCTCGCTCTACCGACTGCTGAAAAGCTTTATCTCCCTTGCATTCATCTGTTTTCACGCTTAATACTGTACCGGCTCTGTTTTGTGTAATGATGACATTGCAAAACATCTCTTTGTTGGCGCTGGCCGGTTTAATCCATTTTTTGCCAACATGGCGTTCGATCAGTTTAACATACTGGGATCGTAACTTTTTCATCTTGCTACTGTTCAGATAACGCTGCTGCTCTTCCTCTGCCAGTTTTTTCTTTAATGCGATAGCTTCAATCTTTTTGCGTTTTTCTTCTTCTTCAGCTTTTCTGGCATTGTCTCTGGCTAATTCTTCTTGCTGTCTTTTTTTCTGTATCACCGCCAGCCGCTGCTGTTCTGCCTGCCGCTGCTCTTCAAGTAGCTGTTTTTTCTTTTGTAAGTCTGCCAGTTGCTGGACTTCAACTTTTCGTTGTTTCTCGTCGGCTTTGCGTTCCTTTTTAAGATCTGCAATGCGCTGCTCTTCCTGTTTACGTTTTTTTTGCGCTTGTTTTTGCTTATGCTCTTCTTTTCGTGTTTTATCTGCCAGCTTTTCTAGGCGTAATTTTTCATTGCTTTTTTTTCTGGCTTCGATTTTTTTAATCTTCTCCAGCTCAGCCTGAACAATCTGGCTGTCGACAACGACAGCCTGAACCGTTTCCACCTGCTTATGCGGCATATCGGGACGCTCGGCAAAATTCACGCTCACAACCAGCACGAACAGCAGCAATGTATGCAATACCAAAGCGATGAAAAAAGCTTTAGCATCATAACGAATGATACCCAGCAAACTGCCTTCTTTCATTAAACAAAAAGCCTCATTAGTTAAGACCTTCCGTCATTAAACCGACCTTGGCAACGCCAGCCTGCTGCAGATACACCATCGCTCTGACAACTTTACCGTAACTTACTTCTTTGTCGCCTCTGACCAGCACCGGTGTATCAGGGCGCAGCTGCAAGACCGCTGCTACGCGGTTAACCATCAGCTGTGCATCAACAGCTTTATCGGGTTTATCACCAATATTGATAAAATAATCACCGTCTTTATTCACCGCCACCACCAGGGGTTCTTGCTGATCAGGTGAGATAGGGTTGGCATCCGCTGTTGGTAATTCAATTTCAACTCCCTGTGATAACAAAGGTGCCGTGATCATAAAAATAATCAACAATACCAGCATCACGTCTATATAAGGTACAACGTTGATTTCAGCAACTGCTCTGCGTTTGCGACCTGCCATTTTTCTGCCTATACTGCCTTGTCTTCAACGACTTGCGTTTTGTTAATCGTCTGTCGATGTAACAGACTGGAAAATTCTTCCTGAAAGTTTTCATATCGATTACAAAGACGATCTACCTTTTCCGCATAGCGGTTATAAGCAATCACAGCCGGGATCGCCGCGAACAAGCCCATGGCGGTGGCAATCAATGCCTCGGCAATGCCGGGTGCCACCATGGCTAATGTGGCATGTTTTACCGCACCTAAGGCCAGAAAAGAATTCATAATTCCCCAAACAGTTCCAAACAGACCCACGTAGGGACTGATCGAGCCGATTGTAGCCAGTAATGAAAGGTGCTGATCAAGGCGGTCTTCTTCTCTTGATAGCGCAACCTTCATGCTGCGTTGCACACCGCTTAATATCATTTCGCTTGAGCCGGCTTTTTTATGTAGTTTGGCGTATTCAGAAAAACCGGATTCAAATACTTTTTCCATGCCATGACGCGCCAGCCGGCGCTTGCTTATGCTCGCATAGAGCTCACTTAAGTCGATACCCGACCAAAACTTTTCCTCGAAGCTATCGGCTGAAACAGCCGCTTTATGCAGCAGCTTATATTTATGAACAATCACCGTCCAGGAGATAATGGAAGCGCCAAGCAGTGCTAACATCACTAGCTGAACGGTAAAGCTGGCACGAATTATCAGATCAAAAAATGCTAGATCAGCTGACACAAAAAATCCCCTCAGGTTGATTGATATTGCTGTTTATTTTCACCCGATTACCACATTTAACTCTCATTCTTGACTCAGGTGCTGAACGAGGCTGTCTGGTATCGGTCTGGGTTTCATCTGAGTCGCTTTCAAACAAGCGACCTTACAGCTTGCCTGGCAAAGCATGGTTTCGTCATTTTCACGATATATCGTTTGTTGAAACACCAGGCTGGCTTTGTTCAGTTCAATAACCTCAGTTGTAACGGTTAATAAATCATTAAATACCGCCGGTTTGTGATAATCGACGTTGATATTCCTGACCGCAAAAATCACATCCTGCTCTTTTATTAGTAGATCCTGCTCGACCTTAAACTGGCGCAAAAACTCTGTCCGTGCACGTTCAAAGAACTTGAGGTAATTGGCATAATAAACCACACCTCCGGAGTCTGTATCTTCATAATAGACTCTAACCGGCCAGGAAAATTTCATGCAATCCCCATTTTTAAATATTTATTTATGATTGTTGATGCTTTTTGCACCATTTTAAACACCTGGCTTCATTTCTTCAGCATCACTCATCGAGTAAAGACTGGTTTTCATCATAATTCTGGCTGTTTTCAGGCTTTTTTAATCCGAAATGAGCATAGGCACTACTGGTGGCCATGCGACCTCTGGGTGTGCGCATTAAAAAACCCTGCTGGATTAAGTACGGTTCCAGCACGTCTTCAATCGTGTCCTTTTCTTCGCCGATCGCCGCTGCCAGGTTTTCAACACCCACCGGACCGCCGTCGAATTTTTCAATAATTGATAACAGCAGTTTCTGGTCCATCTGGTCAAAGCCGTGTTTATCAACATTAATCATATCCAGCGCACTACTGGCAACATCAGCTGTCACCACGCCATCGGCTTTAATCTCAGCGAAGTCCCTGACCCGGCGCAATAAACGGTTGGCAATTCGCGGGGTACCCCTGGATCGCCTGGCTATTTCAACGGCGCCTTCTGCATGCATTTCCACATTGAGAATTTTTGCCGAACGCGTAACAATGGATTTTAAATCACTTGAATTATAAAACTCTAGTCGCAGAACTATGCCAAAACGATCTCGCAAAGGGGATGTCAATGCACCTGCTCTGGTGGTTGCGCCGACTAAGGTAAAAGGCGGCAAGTCCAGTTTGATCGAACGTGCCGCGGGGCCTTCGCCTATAATGATGTCCAGTTGGAAATCTTCCAGCGCCGGGTACAGCACCTCTTCCACAACCGGACTTAATCGGTGAATTTCATCGATAAACAAAACATCATGCGGTTCAAGGTTTGTCAGTAAAGCGGCCAGATCGCCGGGTTTTTCTAACACCGGGCCCGAAGTCTGGCGCAAATTTACACCCATTTCATTTGCGATAATATGCGATAGAGTGGTTTTGCCAAGCCCCGGCGGGCCAAATATCAGGCAGTGATCCAGTGCCTCGCCCCGTTTTTTGGCCGCCGGTATATAAATTTCCATCTGCTCATTAACAACTGGCTGGCCGACATAATCGGCAAGCAGCTTTGGCCGTATCGCCCTGTCGATGATCGTTTCATCTGCTGAGGACGGTTCTGCAGAGATTACTCTGGTAGTGCCTGTTTTTGAGTCCATGTTTGAATCCATTTACCTGGCCAGGCCCTGTAAAGACTGACGAATAATATCTTCGGTATTTAAACCATCTATTTCGATGCTGCGCACCATACGGGACGCATCATTGGCTTTATAACCCAGCGATATCAGTGCACTGACTGCATCACTGACCGGGCTGCTGATATGAGTACTGCCTGCATCTGTGCCTGCACCAGCCGCGCTATCCGGGCCACTTTCATTAGAGATTTTGTCTTTTAATTCGACAATTAGTCGTTCCGCTGTTTTTTTGCCAATGCCGGGCAGTCGTACCAGCGCTGCCGCGTCATTGTCATGAATACAACGAATAAAATCATCCGTGGCGATACCCGATAAAATCGTGATGCCCAGTTTGGGGCCGACTCCGTTAATTTTGATCAGGATGCGAAATAACGCGCGCTCAGATTCACTGGAAAAACCATACAATAACTGGGCATCTTCTCTCACCACCATATGCGTATGCAGCACCACGTTTTCACCCAGCTCAGGCAGGGCATAAAAGGTCGACATCGGCGCTGAGACCTCATAACCGACGCCGTTGACATCAATTAATAACTCAGGAGGTTGTTTTTGTATTATTTGTCCGCTCAATCGACCGATCACCAGCCTGCTCCTGTGTTTTTTATTTGTTTATGAATTTGTCCCAGACGGGTATTGCTGTGTGCATGGCATAACGCCACAGCTAACGCATCTGCCTCATCTGACTGCAGTTTTTGAGTCAGCTTTAGTATTATTCTCATCATTTCCTGCATCTGCGTTTTATCGGCAGCACCTCGTCCAACTACGGCTTTTTTAATCGTTCGCGGCGAATATTCACCCACTGACAAACCGGCATTTACACCGGCGCAAATCGCCGCACCTCTTGCCTGACCCAGCTTTAAAGCCGAGTCTACATTTTTGCCCACAAATACTTGCTCTACTGCCATCACTTCTGGCTGCCATTCTTTAATCACTAGGCTTAATTCTGCAAAGATATAACCTAATTTTTCGGCCAGCTCATCGCCTTGCACTTTAATAAAACCGCTATGGATATAACGGCTTTTGATGCCATCGCTTTCAATGATGCCAAAGCCTGTGCAGCGTGAGCCGGGGTCAATACCAATAATGCGAATCAAGCGCCGGCCCCATTTTGCTGAGCCATCACAGCCAGACTATGGTCCTCATTGATAAGCACCTGCTCAGCAGCGGCAGCATAAGCGTCATCATCAACATCGTGGCCGTCACCGCTAGCAGGTTTAATGGCACGTTCAATCGCCTTTTTGCGCATAGTGGCCTTCAGGATGTTATTGACGACGCGTTGCAGTGATGCATTGGCTGCCATATCAGCGCTGCCGCCCGCATCTGTCGCCAGAGCGGTATCACGGATCAATTTGGTAACGATTGTGTCTCGTTTTAAATGCTCTGCGGGCTTGCGATATTGGTTCTTTTCCCATTTACTATGACCCGCCATCTGTCAATCTCAGTGTATTTTAGTTCAGCTGATTTTAGCACTGCCAGCCGACTTGATTAAGGTCAATATGCAAAGAATATCGATTAATTCGAGATCTGCTTTATTTCGCGATCAGGTAGGCTCTGACTCAAGCAGCATATTACCGACTTCATCACCGAATTTACCCGCCCTGAGGAAGGTAATCGTCTGCTGAGCCACTTTGGATGAGTATAACAAGCCGGTGTGGGAGACCGGCAAGGTAATGAAATCAGTGGCTCCGTGCAATACGGTCTCGCTCACTGTAACGGTGCCATCGTGAGGTAATGGCAGCCTGCCCGATAACAAGCCCATACCGATTGGCATGGTGCCGGCAATAATGCCTATATCCCGCCAGCTATTCCAGACCGGGCTGGCACCCAGCAGACCTTCATTGGCGTTTCTGCCGATCAGCCAGCGTGAAAACCAGTGTTTTGATAGTCGTTTAGCGACCTGGCTGCCATTCACTGGTGAGCCGAGCATGACAATCCGGCCGCGTTTCAGGCTCGGGTGCAAGTCGAAGTATTTAAGCAACACAATGCCGCCTAAACTATGGCAAACAAAATGCACCACCGGTGCATCAATCTCGGAGACAAACTGATGCAAGCGCCGCGCATTCTCCTCAGGGCTGTGTCTGAGACTTTGATACCTGAATTTTTTGCATTCATAGCCGGCTTTTACCAGGCGTTGCCGCAAACGCCAGGTATCATTCCCTGTTTTCCATAAGCCGTGTATCAGAACAACTACTTCGCGCATAACTTATCAATATAATGTGAATTTTCGAGCCCGTAATGTATCAAAGTTTGCTGCCCAAAAGCTATCTAGACGTTAAAAAGAAGCACTAATACCAAGACTCAGTATGTTTCTGCTATAGCGGTAGATGGCTATATTCGTCTGATTATTCAAATAGGCATAATCGCTCACTAACCAGCAGTTTTGTTGTATACGGTATTTTAATCTAAAACTACTGCTCTCCAGCTTATCGTCCCGAACCGTGCCAGCTGTCGTGTTCAAATTATCATAGTGTGAATCACGGTATAAATACTTTAAACGGCTTTCCCAGCGCTGATTAAAGCGGTGCGTCCAGGTCAGCTGTATTGTCTGGCGCTGCGGTGAATAATTGCTGATATTAGCGCTATTTGGGTCCGTAAAGTTAAGCCGGTCATTCTGCTCAAAACCTAATGTCAGCTTGAATTGATCAGGCTTAACAGACAGCTCATATCCAAGATCCAGTCGCTGGCGATTCCCCTCATAAGGCTCGAAAGAGACATGCTCTGCGATCAGCTGATCATGACGATATCGGGCCGAATAGCGATGCGATAAATATGTGAACCGTGACTGCAGGTCCAGACGAGATACCGACTGGTAATGCAAAGCACCGTAAGTACTGGCCTCGAAAGCCAGCCGAGCAAAATACTGCCACTTTTCGATTTTAAAATACTTTGAAAAGTCGACACCCGTCTGACTGAAATCATAGTCATGGATGTAGCGATAGTCTTTTAAATAATAGTGTAAGCGACTTTCTAACCCAGGCATCAGGCTTTCCAGCTTAAGCGTCAACAAAGCATAAAACTTTGAAAACTCATCACCATTGGATGCAATGCCCTGAGGGTCTACAACACTGTCGTCATAACCATAAAAAGCAAAAAAATAACTTTTAAAACTGTTTGATTTTTTTTGGCTTTGATTATTGCCTGCCGTTTTCAGGCTTAACTTCTCTAACTGAACATTAGCCAGCTGCTTTATTTTGTCTGCTGTGTTATCTGAAGACTGTAAGGGATGAGCATGGGCATTGATATTTTCAAACCAATAAATAGCATTTTTTTGATCACCGGCTTTATTGGCAACCAGACCAAGATTGTACTTGGCTAATAAATGATAAGCATCAACTGATAATAATTTACTAAAAAAATCGTTAGCTAATGCGTACTCTTCTAATTTGTAATAAATAACACCCAGGTTGTATATAAGCCTTGGATCGTTCTTGTTTTCTGCATAGCGATTTAAGTAGTGTTTAAGTGACTGCTGTAAAGCCAGATTTTTATCTTCAAGACTGGCAACAGGCGATGATGTTTCTTTGGCTAGAACAGAAAGTGATATGCTAAACAGTATGCCCAGAACAACGAAAAAAAATATTTTTTTTAGAATAAGCACAAACCGCAAAGACCTTCTGATTTATTGCCTGTTAGACTAGCATAAGCTCCATTATGGCAAAAGAATTATCTGGTTATCTATGCGGGTAATTTCTCAGGTCAAAAAATTTAAAGCCTTGTGGAACTGTTTTTATGGCCAGCCTCATCTTCCGGTGAATCATCTGGTAATTGTGGCTCTTCCGGCGACTGAGGTTCCTCTGGCTCTTCTGGTGACAGCGGCTCCTCTGGCTCCTCCGGTGACTGAGGTTCCTCTGGCTCTTCCGGCGACTGCGCCTCCTCTGGCTCCTCCGGTGACTGAGGCTCCTCTGGCTCCTCCGGTGACTGCGCTTCCTCTGGCTCCTCCGGTGACCGAGCTTCCTCTGGCTCTTCCGGCGACTGCCCACTGGACTCTTCCGGGCTTTCTACAGACTCATGGCTTTCCTGCCGCTCCTCAGCTTCAGTTGAAGACTGCGAATGACTCTCTGTTGATTCATCTTTTGAGTCGTCCTCTTTAACCGCTTCTGTTTTGCCGTCGTCTTGTTGCTCCTGTTCAGATGATGCTGATGGTTCGATGTTTTCTATCAAAACCTGCAACTCAGCGGGCAAACTCAGCTCATTAATAGACTGACTGCCATCATCGTTTTCCAGCACCTGCATAGTGATATCATCAAGCACGATATCTGCGGCCTGCAGCGGCGTTATATAAACCGGCATTAATGATAATATCACTGCCAGCTTTTGCCACGCCTGTATCAGAATAACTCTCATTTATTTAAACCATGCCAACTGATACAGTTTCTACCAAACCCTGTTCAATCTGATGAATATCCAGCTTCAAACGAAAAACCTTTTCCTGTTTGCCATATTTGATTTTTGCCACCAGCTCGCCAGAGGCCATCATTTTTGCCACAATCGGTAAACTCAGTAAATTTTTACCCTTCTTCAGAGCCGTTTTCCATTCTATCTGGTGCAGGCCTTTACGGCCAGCAATCTCAATGTGCTCAGGTACTTGCATCGAGACGGTGGCTTCAGCCACCCTTTCAGGCACATCAAACAGCATATTCACCTTTTTACTTTCATGTAAGGTTAAAACGATGTTGGCCACTGGCTGCTGCACATCAGGCTGGAAAACCACCGTGGCGACGATAAAAAGTACAATTCCCGCCGCAATCGCGCCACTGAAGCCTGCCATAAAGGCATTTTTACTGGCCCTTGTCTTACGCGGCAGTTTAGCAAATACTCTCTCTTCGAGTCCTGCTTTTGCCG
The DNA here is from genome assembly GCA_029882395.1 of Gammaproteobacteria bacterium. Lineage (GTDB taxonomy): Bacteria > Pseudomonadota > Gammaproteobacteria > SZUA-229 > SZUA-229 > JAUVDT01. Next base: position 20,672 of record JAOUKT010000032.1, on the reverse strand, counting down.
CAGGCACCGGGTGCTCTTTCAAGAGCTGACGAAATTCCAGCTCCTGCTGCCAGCTCTGGTGACAGCTATCACAAATGCCCAGATGTGACTGTACCTGCTGATGTTGCACTGGTTCCAGAGCAGCATCGATATAATCATCTATTTGTGTCAGCACTATCTTGCAGTTCATTACTCTTCCTCTTAATCCTTTATACGTATAATCAGCTCAGAAGGTTCCACTGATAAGGCTTCTCTGATACGGCTACGCGCTCGATGCAGTCGTGATTTTAAGGTTCCCACAGGCGTTGACATGACCTCGGCCAGTTCAGTCAAGGTATAACCTTCCATATCATGCAGCATAACCACACGCCGCTGATCCTCATTAAGCTGTTCCAAAGCCTGGCTTAAACGCTGCTGCATCAGCTCCTGCTCAGTCTCACGCTCCGGCGCTTCGGCATAATCAATCACAACCGCTAAGACCGAATCATTCTCCGCATCCGTCACCGGGTTGCGTTTATTTTTTCTGATATTGTCAATAAAACGGTTATATAAAGAGCGTGTTAACCAGGGCTTTAAATTTTCTATTTGTTTGAGCTCATGGCATTTAGGATAAAAATGCAGCATCAGATCCTGCAACAGGTCCTCTGCCGCTTCAGCTTGCCGGGTCAAACGATAGGCAACACGATACAGATGACCAATATGCGGTTTGATCAGTACCTCAAACTCACCTGGATTCTGATTATTTGAAAAAAAGTTTAATAGTTTTGCCATTTATAATCTTTAACACGGACAATGTGCTCATATTGTTCCATTGTTTTAATGACAACTGCAAATATTTATCCGGCTTTACTGTTAACCAGTTAACAGTCCTGCCAACAACCATTGTTTTTTAATCAGTAAACACCCGGCTTTATTTTATTTGTGACCATGATCACGGCAGGAGAAAACAAAATATTAAATAATTAAATCATCAGCAAACGGGAGTAAAGACAATGAAACAAATTGGAAAAACGAAATCGATGTTTTACGCGTTTATTTTGGTCTTGATCTTTATTATCTCTATCTGCGAGCCGGGAGTGGCTACTGCAGATGCCTCATATACAACTCTTAACAACAGCGACTTCATTCTTAACTTTTTTAAATAACACTGAGCTTAAAACGTATATTATTTTTTCAGCTTTTTATTCAGGCATTTTTCAATCGCTCTTGAGGCCGCAACAAAACCAAAAACGGAAGTCACACAACTTGACGCGCCAAAACCCATGCTGCAATCCAGACTGACGCCTTTAACACCCGGCTTTTCCTGGCCTACAGAACCGTCTGCTTTTGGATAGACCTGTTGCTGAGCTGAAAACACACACTCCACACCAAACGAACGTTTAGTATTTTTTGAAAAGTTATATTCTCGTCGCAGGCTCGATCTGACTTTTGCCGCTAGCGGGTCATTGACTGTTTTGCTCAAGTCTTTCACCTGGATGCGGGTCGGATCGGTTAAGCCACCGGCACCGCCGGTGGTGATAACCGGGATTTTATTGCGTTTGCAGTAATAAATCATCGCCGCTTTAAAACGAATGCTGTCGATCGCATCTATCACATAATCAAACGGCTGATTGAGGTATTTTTCTAGTGTTGTTGTCGTGATAAAGTCATCAATCGCATAGACTGTGCACTCGGGATTAATGGCTTTTATTCGCCCGGCCATGACCTCGACCTTCGACATTGCAAGTGTTTCTGTGACAGCATGCAACTGGCGGTTGATGTTGGTCTCACAAATATCATCATGATCAATCAGTGTTATTGTATTAACCCCGGAACGGGCCAGCGCTTCAGCCGACCAGGAACCAACGCCACCGATACCAACCACACAGACATGCATTGCCTGAATAATATCAGCCGCCTTATCACCATAAAGGCGTCGTATACCGCCAAAGCGTTGATTATATGATTGACTCATTCAGAAACCCGATAAAAAGCAGACATAAAAAAACCAGTATAAATGATACTGGTTTTTAACAACTAAATGTTTAATTTATACTTTAAATTGAGCCACCAGGTCATGCAGATGATTGGACAAGGTCGATAACTTGCCACTCACTCGCTGTGAATTGGTCACACCTTCTGTTGACTGATCCGCGAGAACGCTGATCGCGCTGATGTTTTGATTAATATCATTGGCCACTGCACTCTGCTCCTGTGCCGATGTGGCAATCTGCGTATTCATCGATGATATTGACTCAATGGCTCTGGTAATCGTTACCAGAGAGGCACCGGCCTCACCGGCTTTTTGCACAGTAGCCTCGGCGTCTTCACGACCCGACTTCATGGCTTCGACTGCTGAATTGGCACCGGCCTGTAACGATTCTATTATTTCCTGTATTTCCCGGGTTGAATCCTGAGTACGACTTGCCAGTGTACGGACTTCATCGGCAACAACCGCAAAACCACGGCCCTGCTCACCGGCTCGAGCCGCCTCAATGGCGGCATTTAAGGCGAGTAGATTTGTTTGCTCAGCAATACCCTTAATTACATCCAGCACGGTATCGATGTTCTGGGTTTGATTTTGTAACTCATTAATCACGTTACCAATCTGCTCAACTTCAGTTGCCAGCTTAGACACCGACCTAATGGTATCATCGACAATAACATTGATTTGTTTGGCCTGCTCATCAGCCTCTATCGCCGATTGCGCCGCATCAGAGGTATTGGTTGCCACCTCCTGAACCGAGGCAGACATTTGATTAATAGCCGCAGCCACCTGCTCAACGCCTGACTTTTGTTGATCAACACTCATTCGTGTTGACTGCGCAATCGAAGACATCTCATCGGCTGACAGGCTTAACGTCTCAGTAGAATGTGTCACATCAATCACAACATTCTGAATTTTTGTCACAAACTTGTTGAACGCCTTACCCAGCCTGGCGATTTCATTAGTACCGTCTTCATCCAGACGCTGGGTTAAATCACCATCACCGGCAGCAATGCCATTCAGTGCAACCACCACATCACAAATAGGCTTACTAATGGTTCTGGTCAGCACCAGTGAAAAGAAGACACCAATTAACAAACCAAAAGCACCAATCACCAGGGTTTCATTTCGCTGAGCACTGATCACCCCGGCATAATAGGAACGGTCCATAGCCACTTCCAGCACGCCTATAATTTGGCCGCTAAAATCACGAATGGGACCGGCAATATGCCCGGCTTCGCGGCCATTAACCAGATGATGAAACACATCCGTAGTTTTCTTCTGGCCCTGCTTTAGCACATCCGCCGCGAGATGCGAATTCTGGTCAATGGTACCGGCAAAATGTTTCAGCTGGCCCGCAGATAACAGATGCAAGGCCATATCGATGTCTGTCTGCTGTTTGAAATTATCAAAAAAGGGCTGGCCAAATGACATACCAAATTCTAAGGAACCGATATGCTTACCGTCATGTGAGACCGGTACCATACCTCTGACACCCAGACCAGCAACCCCTTTTTCCAGGCCCCTAACTGCTTGTTTCGTCTCGTTCGTTTTGACTACCGTTTGCCTGAAAGAGGATAAATCATCACCAAATTTACCGGGTTTATGGACTCTTAAATAAGACGTGGCCGGCGGCAAATGAAACTGAAACTGCCTGGCGGCGTATTCGGGATTGTTCTTCAGTACTTTAAATGAAGGCACCAGCATTTCTGCCAGACGTGCTCTGTCGCCTTCGGCAAAACCCTGCTGCACCTCCGGTATATTGGCCACCAGCGCGCTCATCATTTCCGCTACGCGGCCTTCTGCTGCCAGCTGAGACAGTGCCTGGTTATAGTAGCTATCAAGTTCGCGAGACTCTGCCTGCGATAATGCACTGCTTATATTGCTTAAGCTTAGTAAAGACAGCATTAAAACAGTGATTAATACACTCGCGATAACACCAAGAGCAATCTTCACATTAATATTTATATTTTTTAACACGATATTTCCTATTTCAACAGGGGCATTAAGATGGCTCGTATGCGATCAGAGCAACCCGACACATATATAGAGCAAATATCAGTGATTTTGTGAGATTTAAAGTGAAATGTTACAATTTTATTACAACTAATGCGCCTGGCTGATTAACGGTATGTTTCGACACATGGATTTAGGCTGATACTTCCAGCATTTTATCCAGTGCTTTTTTCGCCATTGCCGCTTCATCCGCCGGTACTGAAATCTGATTCACCACATTGCCTTCGACCAGGTTTTCCAAAACCCAAGCCAGATGCTGGGGATCTATACGAAACATGGTCGAGCACATACAGATATTCGGTGACATGAAATGCACATTTTTACCTTCATGTTTGAACTGGTCGTGAAGACGGTTCACCAGATTCAATTCGGTCGCCACCAGATAGCGCGTATTCGGCTCGCCATCGCGGATGACATTAATGATATGCTCAGTCGAACCCACATGATCAGATTTCTGGCAGACCTCAAACGGACTTTCCGGGTGCGCAACAATCACCGTATCAGGGTATTCTTTTTTGAAGTTATCGATTTGTTCTGGCTGAAACATCTGATGCACGGAACAAAAACCTTTCCATAAAATCATCTTAGCGTTTTTGATCTGCTCTAGACTCAATCCACCCATTGCCAAATCGTAATCCCAGATCACCATTTCCTCTAACGGGATATCCATGGCATAGCCGGTATTTCGGCCCAGGTGCTGATCAGGGAAAAACAGTACTTTTTCACGTTGTGAAAAAGACCATTGCAGAACATTGCGGGCATTCGTCGAGGTACAAACAATGCCACCGTGACGACCACAGAATGCTTTTAAATCAGCGGCAGAATTAATATACGTTACCGGTGTAACGGTTTCATCAGGCTCTAAAACCGAAGACAACTCCTGCCAGGCTTTTTCAACTTTCGCAAGATTGGCCATATCGGCCATTGAACAACCCGCCGATAAATCCGGTAACATCGAAACCTGGTCATCACGTGACAGAATGTCCGCCACTTCAGCCATAAAATGCACACCGCAGAAAATAATAAATTCCGCGTTTGATTTTGCCGCTTCACGGGAGAGTTTTAATGAATCACCGGAGAAATCAGTATGCTTGAAGACTTCATCACGCTGGTAATGATGACCGAGAATAATCACACGATCACCCAGCGTCTTTCGTGCCGCATCAATGCGTGCATCGCAGTCTTCATCGTCTAATAACGAATAGGCTTGTATGGCTAATGAATTCATTTTATTCTCGAAACTACCGGTATCTTGTTCATAATAAGGTCGTTAAACTAACATTTCAATCGCACGCGCATTGCTCACCGAACTGCACAATTCGACGGCTTGCTGTTTCTCCAGCCAGCGGTATTCACGATGCTCATCCGCACTGAATTGAATCTCACATTCAGCACTTAATCTGGCGATAAAAACAGTTTCTTTATTGTACTGAATTTTTTCATCATAACGATGACGCCAGCCAGCATGGATCGGGTATATATTCTGGATACCACTGTCTATAACGTCGACATCACTCAGACCCGTCTCTTCAAACAGTTCTCTTTGCGCGGTTTCCTGAGCTGTTTCATTCTCTTCAAGACTACCAGTAACAGACTGCCAGAAGCCTTCCGGTTGCAAGCGCTGCATTAACAGCACGCGCTGATCACCGGTACAAACAACAATTAAAACAGACTCGGGACGTTTGAATTGTGTCATTGCTGCCCTGTCGCATGATTAAAAAACCATTAAGGCAAGAATAACAAACAATACCTGAGTTTACTCCGCAGATTCTGTCTGGACTTTACGCAGGCGAATATTTAACTCTTTCAACTGTTCGTTTGAAACCGTTGAAGGCGCATCCGTTAACATGCAGGCGGCAGTCTGAGTTTTCGGGAAGGTCATCACATCGCGAATTGACTGCGCGCCGGTCATTAACATCACTAAACGATCCAGACCGAAGGCCAGACCACCGTGTGGCGGACAACCGTATTTCAGCGCGTTTAACAAAAAGCCAAATTTCTCTTGCTGCTCTTGCTCATCAATGCCTAAAATTTCAAAAGCGGCCTGCTGCATTTCTGAGTTATGGATACGAATAGAACCACCACCTAACTCGGTACCGTTCAAGACCATGTCGTAAGCACGCGACAGCGCTTTACCCGGATCCGCTTTTAATGCGTCAATATCATCAGATGCGGGGGCCGTGAACGGATGATGCAATGCGCTCCAGCGTTTATTACGCTCGTCCCATTCAAACATTGGGAAATCAACAACCCATAAGGGTTTCCAGTCATTGGATGCCAGGCCACGGTCGTGACCTAACTTCACCCGCAGTGCGCCAATTGACTCGTTAACAACTGTTGTCGCACCGGCACCAAAGAACAGCATGTCACCGGTTTCAACCTCGCAGCGTTTGATAATTTCTTCCAGTGCTTCATCCGGCAGGAATTTAACGATCGGTGATTGCAGTCCTTCACGGCCAGCCGCCACATCATTAACTTTAATATAAGCCAGACCTTTGGCACCATATCGACCGACATAAGCGGTGTATTCGTCGATTTCTTTACGACTTAAGTCAGCGCCTTGTGGTAATTTCAGTACCACAACGCGGCCGTTTTCATCATTGGCCGGGCCAGAGAATACTTTAAAGTCAACGTCCTTCATGATGTCATTAACATCAACCAGCTGCATATCGATACGCAGATCAGGTTTGTCCGAACCATAACGCAGCATGGCTTCTTCGTGTGTCATGCGCGGGAACGGATTGGGCAGAGCCACTTCCAGCACATGCGCAAACAAGTCACGAATCATGTTTTCAGTGATCGACATGATCTCTTCTTCGTCAACGAAGCTCAGCTCCATATCCAGCTGAGTAAACTCAGGCTGACGATCAGCACGTAAATCTTCATCACGGAAACAGCGCACCATCTGGTAATAACGATCCATACCAGAGACCATTAACAGCTGTTTAAAAATCTGTGGTGACTGTGGCAAAGCAAAGAAACTGCCCTGATGGGTGCGGCTCGGCACCAGATAATCACGCGCACCTTCCGGTGTGGCTTTTGTCAGCATCGGTGTTTCCATATCCCAGAAATCCTGGTTATCCAGATACTCACGCAATGTGCGGGTAATCTGGCTACGCAATTTAATGCGTTTCAGCATTTCAGGACGGCGCATATCCAGATAACGGTACTTCAGACGGTTGTCTTCATTCACGTCATCGTCATCGATCATGAACGGCGGTGTTTCCGATGCATTCAGCACCACTAATTTAGTGATATATATTTCGATTTTACCGGTGCGCAAATCATCATTAACCGTGCCTTCAGGACGGGCACGCACTTTACCGGTGACTTGCAGCACGTATTCATTACGAATACGTTCAGCCTGGGTAAACATTTCCGGGTTCTCAGGATCAAAAACAATCTGAACCAGGCCTTCGCGGTCACGTAAATCCACAAAAATAACACCGCCATGATCACGGCGCCGGTTAGCCCAGCCACAAAGTGTTACTTCCTGGTCTAGTAAAGTTTCATCAACAACACCGCAATAATGGCTGCGCATAGGTAAATTCCCGATAAATTGTCTGGCAAAATTGGTTAGTGCAAGGGCGGGAATGATACTTGTTAGATGCACACTTCTCAACTGCAAAGGCAGCTAGAAAGCCATAAAAATGAAAAACTTAAGCCATATTGATATTAATCCGATAAAAATCATCAAAATAAGTGATATATCACCCTGTTTGCTATAAATTCAGCCCCCATGAAAAACAATAAAACGATATTGATTACAGGCTGTTCAAGTGGCATTGGTTACTGCGTTGCCAATGGACTAAAGCACAAGGGCTACCGGGTTTTTGCCACGGCCCGGTCTTCAGCTGATGTAGAAAGCCTCAAGGCAGAAGGTTTTGAAGCGTTCCAGCTCGACCTGACAGACTCAGATAGCATCAACAATGCGGTTGATGCCATTTTACGCGTCAGCAATAACCGTATCGACGCACTTTTTAATAATGGGGCTTACGGCCTGCCTGGCGCGGTGGAAGATTTAAGCCGCGATGCACTACGTGTGCAGTTTGAAACCAATGTATTTGGCTGGATAGAATTAACCAACCGGTTAATCCCGGTCATGCGCCAGCAGCCATACGGCCGCATTATTATGAACAGCTCAGTGCTTGGCTTTGCCGCCATGGCTTACCGTGGTGCTTATAATGCCAGCAAATTTGCTATCGAAGGCTTTAGTGATACCTTGCGCATCGAACTTAAAGACACACCGATCCAGGTCAGCCTGATAGAACCCGGCCCCATCAGCAGCCAGTTTCGCCAGAATGCCAAAAAAGCCTTCGATCAGTTTATTGATGCCGAACACAGCGTGCATAAAGAACAATACCAGGCGATGCAACGCCGCCTGAATAAACCGGGCCCGGCGGCACCATTTACCCTGCCACCGGAAGCTGTTTTAAAAAGAGTCATTCACGCGCTGGAAGCAAAAAAGGCAAAGCCTCGTTATTATGTGACGCTACCCACTTATCTTTTCGGCTACTTAAAACGATTACTCAGCAGCCGTTTGATGGACAAAATACTGGCCAAAGCCGGCGGCGATGGCAAACGCTAATCGATTCATATCAGTCCTGATGCGCAGCGGTTTTATTAAAACAGTTAGCTGAACCTAATCACCAAAATGACAATAACCGTCATCATTGATCAGCTTCCAGCGCCGTCTTCAGAGCCGCTCTGGCATTAATGTTTTTTTGCATGCTGCGTTGTTGCTTGTATTCTTGTTTTTTTGCCGCCAGATAATCCTGCAACGCCACTTCATGTAATTGTCTGGCGTACTTCTCGGTACTTAAAAACCAGTGCCTTGGCATCCCTAACGTCGCAGAGTCATGATTCAGGTAGGTCGCTAATGCCAGAAAATAACGCATCACATTGCGTTCGATGATGCCTTCAATACCACCAATATACTGACCGCCCCCATCGTTCGCAGTTATTTTACTAAAACCGACTTTATCAGCACCAATGGTCGAAAGATAAACAGAGGTACCAAGGCGACTGGAGAAACTGGTTTGATACGACAATGACAGATGCAAAACAACTTCATGCCCGATCTTTAAAGATTCCAGCACAATTAAATAATCCTGAGTACCAAACGGCCCCTCTGCTGCCGCCAACTGTAATTTTAAAAATTTTTCGTCAGCATGATCGACTTTAAATTGATAACGCAATTCATAGGCATCATCTGCGGCTTCATAAAATTTACGGCCGGCAAAAAAGCTCAATGCCTGATCCGGTTTTAACTGATAGGTACAGGCTTTAATATTTAAGTGCAGTGTAATGAAATCACACCAGCGTGAGGGCACGCGAAGTTTATCCGTTAAGGTTTTAAAGTCATAGGTTTTAATAGCATAAACATCTGCCTGCATACGAGTTTTACTGACATCCGATTTGATGTGCAACATTTGCTCTTCGAGCAAATCAACCTGTTTGTTTTTTATTGAATGGTACATCGTCATCAGTTTTAACTGAGACGATGTGTCTGCCAAGGCAACGCTATTGAAAAACAGAATTAGAAAAATAACCTGATAAATTTTCAGCATAAAACGACACGTCAAAAGCCTGTTAAATTTTACCACTTCTTACTATCCCATGACGACAACATACAGCTAGCATGGATATTGAAAGCACAGAAAAGGCATGAAGGGATTTCTGCCCGCGTATGCTGACATCGTCGCTCTCTGCCATCCCTGGCACCGTGGCATACCGGTCATCCTGACCATCGTCGCTCTTTGCCATCCCTGGCACCGCGGCATACCGGTCATCCTGACCATAAATAAGGGCTTCTATATTCATTACAATGTGCTTGCCTGTACAGGCCAGATAAATTATCAGGCTATACTGGCAGCTGACTCACTCGCCGCTTTTTTCCTCTCACAGCTAAAAACAAGCTCATCACCTTCGACTGATACCGCAACCACATCACCCGGCATAAAACGGCCTTCCAGTAGTTGCTGTGCCAGTGTGTTTTCCAGCCGCTGCTGCACCGCCCGTTTCAGAGGACGCGCACCATAGACAGGATCAAAACCGGCTTCACCGAGCTTATCTAAGGCCGCTTCAGTTAACTGCAAGTCAATCTCTTTATCCAGCAGGCGTTGACGAAGAATCTCTACCTGCAGTGCAGTGATAGATCGAATCTGCTTCATGCCCAGAGGATGAAATACAACACTTTCATCGATGCGGTTGATAAATTCAGGCCTGAAATGCTGACCAACGACTTCCATCACCACATCTTTCATTTTGTTATAGTCAGCCTCATCCGACATTTCCTGAATTTTCTGTGAACCCAGATTCGAGGTCATGATAATCACGGTATTTCTGAAATCGACTGTGCGCCCCTGACCATCGGTTAAGCGTCCATCGTCCAGCACCTGCAATAAAATATTAAACACATCAGGGTGCGCTTTTTCAACTTCATCCATCAAAATTACTGAATAAGGTTTGCGGCGCACCGCTTCGGTTAAATAGCCGCCTTCTTCATAACCCACATAACCTGGCGGTGCACCGACCAGACGGGCGACAGAATGTTTTTCCATGAACTCTGACATATCGATTCGCACCATGGCTTCATCCGTATCAAACATGAATGATGCCAGGGCTTTTGTCAGCTCGGTTTTACCCACACCGGTCGGCCCCAGAAACAGGAATGAACCATTTGGGCGATTCGGATCTGACAAGCCGGCTCGTGAGCGCCGGATAGCATTTGAGACTGCGGCAACTGCTTCGTCCTGTCCGATAACACGTTGCCCAAGCTCCAGCTCCATGCGCAATAATTTTTCGCGGTCGCCTTCCATCATTTTACTGACCGGTATGCCGGTCCACTTTGAAACGATATCGGCAATCTCTTCATCCGTGACTTTATTTCGCAGCAGACTCATTTCCTGCATTTCCGCCAGCGATGCCATATCGAGCTGTTTCTCAAGTTCAGGAATTCGTCCATATTGCAGTTCTGACATGCGCGCTAAATCATTGGCTCTTTTTGCCGTATCCATTTCCATACGCGCACGTTCCAGCTCTTCTTTAATATGTGCGGTGCCTTGTAATGCCGCTTTTTCTGCTTTCCAGACTTCTTCAAATTCTGCAAACTCTGTTTCCAGCGTTTTTAACTCTTCTTCAAGATTGGATAAACGTTTTTTAGTTGCCTCATCCGTATCTTTTTTCAGCGCTTCACGTTCAATTTTTAACTGAATCATCCGGCGCTCAAGCCGGTCCATGACTTCAGGTTTGGAATCGATTTCCATACGGATACGACTCGCCGCCTCATCGACCAGATCGATCGCCTTATCCGGCAGCTGGCGGTCGGATATATAACGGTGTGACAGGGTCGCGGCGGCAACAATCGCCGGGTCGGTTATATCGACACCGTGATGAATTTCATAGCGCTCTTTCAGGCCACGCAATATCGCAATCGTATCTTCAACGTTGGGTTCTTCAACCAGCACTTTTTGAAAGCGACGCTCCAGTGCCGGGTCTTTTTCAATATTCTGCCGATACTCGTCGAGCGTGGTCGCGCCAACACAGTGCAGCTCACCTCGTGCCAGGGCAGGTTTTAGCATATTGCCTGCATCCATCGCGCCTTCTGCTTTACCGGCACCGACCATGGTGTGAATTTCATCGATGAATAAAATAATCTGGCCTTCCTGTTTAGACAGGTCATTCAGTACCGCTTTTAAGCGCTCTTCAAATTCGCCACGAAATTTTGCCCCGGCAATCAGTGAGCCCATATCCAGCGATAACAAGCGTTTGCCTTTTAAACCCTCTGGCACTTCACCATTAATAATGCGCTGCGCCAGGCCTTCAACAATTGCCGTCTTACCCACACCCGGCTCACCGATTAACACAGGGTTGTTTTTTGTGCGTCGCTGCAATACCTGAATCGTACGGCGAATTTCTTCATCACGGCCGATAACAGGGTCTAACTTGCCCTGCTCAGCACGCTCGGTTAAATCGATCGTGTATTTTTCCAGTGCCTGGCGTTGCTCTTCTGCATTCGGATCATCGATTTTCTGGCCGCCACGAATTTTTTCTATCGACTCTTCTACGACTTTTTCCTGGGCACCGGCTTTCCTCAGCATTTCACCGACCGGGTTTTTTAACTCAAGCACAGCGAGCACAAAAATTTCACTGGAGATGTAATCGTCTTTGCGTTTTTGCGTGATCTTGTCGCAGACATTCAGCACTTTTGCCAGATCATTGGAAAGGTGAACATCACCTTGCCCGCCTTCAACTTTTGGCAAACGATCCAGCTCTTCATCGAGGCGAGCGCGCAGCGCATTGGTGTTGACATTGGACAGGCTTAACAGATGACGCACCGTGCCGCCATCCTGATCAAGCAATGCCAGCATTAAATGACTGGGCTCTATAAACTGATGATCACGGCCTATCGCCAGTGACTGGGCATCGCTGATTGCGGCTTGAAACTTACTGGTTAAACGATCCATTCTCATTCGAATGTCCCCGTGTGATTAAATTAAGATTAGCTTAAAAATACGGTCAAAACTCAGTTTTTCAAGGTCTGAAAAAGATTATTTCGGGGCTTTAGCAGGGGAATTGATTAGCCTCAAAGAAGTCATTGTTCCGAGATTATTAGCTTAAACAAACAAGGCTTATTTTTTATAGACTTTGCGCTGAAACAGATCGGCGCGGCGACTGACAAGACGATCAAGAAACAACATGCCATCAAGGTGGTCTATTTCATGCTGGATGGCCCTTGCTTCATAACCCCGGGTTTCAAACTCAGCCCACTGAGCTTCGCTGTTTTGAAAACGGATAGTGATTTTCTCAGCACGGATCACATTACCGGTAAAATCAGGCACCGATAAACAGCCCTCACGGCCTTTTTCCATGCCTTGCCATTGTGTGATTTCAGGATTTATCATTAACAGGTGACCATGATTATCAACCGGCTTTTTCAGCTCAGTCAGATCGACAATAGCAATGCGTTTGGCAACGCCGACCTGTGGTGCAGCAATACCCACTGCACCGGGCCCGCTTAAACGGGTTTCTTCAAGGTCAACTAAGAAGTCTTTTAGTGACTGGTCAAATAATGTGACAGTGTCCGATGCCTGTTTCAAGCGATCATCAGGATAATGAATAATCTCAAGTACTGCCATATTATGCTCGTAAGGTCTGGATCGGTATGATATTTAATTCAACACCATCAGAAATACTTTCTGCCGCCTTTGTCAGTGCATCAACGCCCTGCCTGGCCTGACCTTCAATCGTCATAATATAAATGGGTTTATCTTTAGTACCCGCCAATGCCGTTTCCAGATCAATAATATTCAAACCCGCATCAGCCAGCTTAGACGTCACTTCAGCAACTATGCCGCTGCGATCGGCACCATAAACGGTAATGTTTACATCCGGCTCAATCGCTGCATTTGAGCTATCAACATCATCATCAATATGCAGATGTAACGACAGCCGATCACACACGTCTTTTAACAGAGCAGCCAGATCCTGATTCTCATGCCGCACTCTTAACATCATTGCAAAGCTACCCCCCATACGCATCATCGAGGTTTCACCCAGCTCACAATCAGCTTCTGCCAGTACCCGGGTCACTGCAGCGACAATCGCCGTCTGATCAGCACCCACCAGTGTTAATAAGCTCCACTTCTTCATTAATTTATCCTCTTGTTTTTATTCTGGCGCCGACATCCAGATCATGCTGGCCATTCTGCCGGAAATTTTATTTTTTCTGAAGGAATAAAAGCGTTCTTCATCCGTATAGGTGCAGAGACCACCGCCATATACCTGCTCAATTCCCAGCCGATTCAGGCGCAAGGTTGCCAGCTGATAAATGTCGGCCAGGTAATGACGGCTATCGGTTTTTGTGAAAGCCTTAGCCGCTCCGTGATCCTGACTGACGAAAGCATCGTACACATCCTGCCCGACTTCAAAACACAGCGGCCCGATTGCCGGCCCTAACCAGACCATAATGTCCTCGGCATTTTGTTTCATCGCCGCCACAGTGGCTTCAATCACCCCACCGGCCAGACCACGCCAGCCGGCGTGAGCGGCGGCAACCCTGCTGGCTTGGCGGTTACAAAATAATAAGGGCAGACAATCGGCTGTTAATACCGCGCAAACCTGTTCTTGCTGGTCTGAATAAATAGCATCGGCTTGAGCATGGTGTTTTGCCGCTGAGGCATTCACAACCTGAACACCGTGAACCTGTTTTAACCAGACCGGCTGCGAAATGCACAGTGCCTGGGAAATAAGCTGGCGGTTTTTTTCCACATGCGACAGGTTATCGTCAACATGATCGGCCAGATTCAGTTGACTGAACGGCCCCTGGCTAACTCCACCGGCTTTGGTCGTGGTTAATGCACGGATATTGTCAGCGGCAGGCCAGTCCGCCCATAATAAATCGCTTTCGGTATCAATCAGAGAATGACTATTCGGTTTCTGCATTGGCTTGCTGATCAGCCCTTAATTCATCAATAACATGCTGCATATCATCGGGCACAGCTACCTGCCATTGCATTTCTTCACCGGTAAGCGGGTGAATTAATCCTAATTTGGCGGCGTGTAATGCCTGGCGCTTAAAACCCCTGATGGCTTCGATGAGTGAATCAGCAGCGCCTTTGGGCACGATAGCCCGGCTACCGTACAGCGTGTCGCCGACTAACGGGAAACGAATATGGCTCATGTGCACACGAATCTGGTGGGTACGCCCGGTTTCCAGAAAAACACGGATATAAGTGTGGCGGCGGTATTTTTCAACCACACGATAATGAGTAATCGCCTCTTTACCTTCTTCTCTGATCGCCATGCGCTTTCGTTCTCTGGCATCTCTGGCAATCGGCTTATCAACCGTGCCACCGGCTGTCATGACACTGTTAACAAGCGCAAAGTATTCACGATGCACCGTTCTCGCCTGCAGCTGCTCGGTCAGTGACTTATGCGCTTTCAGTGTTTTGGCAACAACCAGTAAGCCGGATGTATCTTTATCCAGCCGGTGCACAATGCCGGCACGGGGAATGGATGCCAAAACCGCGTCATAAAACAGCAGTGCATTTTGCAAGGTACCGTTCCAGTTGCCCGCGGCAGGGTGCACCACCATACCCACCGGTTTATTAATGATTAATATGTCGGCGTCTTCATAAACCACATCGAGGGCAATATTTTCAGGCAATATTTCGGATTCACATGCCAGCGACTGCACTTTGACAACCACCTGTTGCTCAGCATAAACCTTGTCTCTGGGCCTGGGTATCACACCATCCAGCTCCACCTGCCCTTGTTTCACCCACTGCGTAAGACGGCTGCGGGAATAATCCGGAAATAAAACTGCCAGTGCCGCGTCTATGCGCTGACCTGCGAGATTTTGTGGAATAACACTTGTTAATAATTCTTCAGTCATAAGAATAAATCTTTTCGCTCTCGATGAGTCGTTCTCGGTTATAATGCACTTTGTTTTTTGATTGTAGCGAATAAAATAAGCAGATTATGAGTTCATTTATCAAGCCTACCCAGCCTTTTGTACAACGTGTTTTCATTTTAACAGTATTTAGCGTGTTATTTGCTTTATTATCCGCATGCAGCTCAGATGAAGTCAAAGAAGACCCCTATCTCAACTGGTCGGCCAAAGATTTCTATCTTGAAGCCAAAAGCGATCTGAAGCTGGCTGAGTTTGAATCGGCTATAAAAAAACTTGAAACGCTTGAGGCCAGATACCCTTTCAGCAAATATGCAAAACAGGCCCAGCTTGATGTCGCATATGCTTATTATAAATACGACGAACCGGATTCTACCATCAGCGCCGTCAACCGATTTATACGACTTCACCCCCGCAGCGCACATGTTGATTATGCGATTTACCTTAAAGGCCTGGCAAACTTTTACCGTGGCACCGGTTTTCTCGAAGGCTGGTTCCCCAGAAATATGGCTGAGCACGATCAGCAGAATATGAAACAGGCCATCAAAGACTTTACCAGCCTGATAAAAAATTACCCGCAAAGCATCTATGCGCCCGACGCTTATCTGCGCAGTATTTATTTACGTAATAAGTTAGCCGAAGCGGCCATCATTTCAGCCGAGTATTACATGCTCCGCGAGGCCTGGATTGCCGCGATCAACCGGGCTCAAAGTGTCGTCATGTATTATCAAACGTCACCCTCGCGGGACCGGGCTTTAGATATTATGATCAGCGCTTATGAAAAACTGGGTATGGACCAGCTGGCGAAAGACGCCCGGGCCGTTAAAGAACTGAACCCGGCGCCAAAAGCGCAAAGCCTGTCGAAAGACAACATCATCGGATTAACACACAGAAAAGACCCGCAAACACCGCGGCTTAACTAGTAAAGCCACTAACCGGGCCGCTGCACTGGGGGTCTACACTGGGATGATCATTAAACGTTAATGATCAATACAACCCCGATCAGCAGGCGATTGAAGCTTAAATCGCCTCATCACCTTCTTCACCGGTACGAATGCGAACAACACGCTCGACTGCGCTGACAAAAATCTTACCGTCACCAATTTTGCCGGTGCGGGCCGCTTCGGTAATCGCACCCAGGCAACTTTCGATCTGGTCATCTGACACAATCAGCTCTATTTTCACTTTCGGCATAAAATCAACCACGTATTCAGCCCCACGGTACAGTTCTGTGTGGCCTTTCTGGCGTCCAAAGCCTTTAACTTCTGTTGCGGTCATGCCGGTCACACCAATTTCGGTGAGCGCTTCACGAACATCATCCAGTTTAAAAGGTTTGATTATTGCTTCTATTTTTTTCATTCGTCGTCTCTCTAAACTATCAACCAGCATCTTTAGCTCAGATGCCCGGTCTCCCCAAATTGCGGCCCTGGCCAGCAAAGTCCCAATGTGTTGTTATTGCTTAATTATTTTCGTCGATAACCTGATGTAATAGGATAACGCCTATCCCGACCAAATGCACGGCGAGTTATTCTAACACCCGGAGCGGCTTGCCGGCGTTTGTATTCATTGCGTTGAACCATGGTAATGATGCGTTCAACCGTTTCCAGATCGTATCCTTGATTAACAATCGTCGCTACCGGCAAATCCTGCTCTACCGACATTTCTAAAATAGCATCGATGGTATCATAGGGCGGCAAACTATCCTGGTCTTGCTGGTCGGGTGCCAGTTCTGCCGATGGTGGCCGGGTCAACACTCTTTCCGGTATCACCGGGCTCAATGCGTTCCGGTATCGACATAATTCATAGACCAGGCTCTTGCTGATATCCTTTAAAGGCGCAAAACCACCAGACATATCACCGTATAAGGTCGCGTAGCCTACGGCCATTTCACTTTTATTGCCGGTGGTCAGTAACATGTAACCGGTTTTATTGGAGATGGCCATCAGCATAATGCCCCGGCAACGCGCCTGAATATTTTCTTCTGTGGTATCGGCCGCGGTGCCTTTTAATAAGGGCTCTTGCAATGTTGTCAGAAAAGCCTGGAATGGCTGTTCTATCGAAATGACCTGGTATTGCACGGCTAATGCACTGGCCTCACTCTTTGCGTCTTCGAAACTCATATCCGCGGTATACCGGGAGGGCATCATCACCGCCCGTGTTCTATCGGCGCCGACAGCATCCACAGCAATCGCCAGCGTTAATGCCGAATCCACGCCACCGGAAAGCCCCATCAAAACGCCTTTAAAGCCATTTTTCTCAACATAATCGCTGACCCCTAAAACCAGCGCCTGGTACACACTGGCCAGGTCGCTTTGCTCGGTTTCACTTTCATAGGATGTAGTCAGGCTAGCGTTAGCATCCAGTGTCAGCGTCAGGCTATCGGTTTGAAATGACTTTAAGCGGGCAACGAGTTCCTGCCGGGCATTAATCACAAATGACGCCCCGTCAAATACCAGTTCATCCTGACCTCCGACCATATTTAAATAATAAACCGGACACGCCGTTTCGCTAACTCGCAGCTTAATCTGCGCCAGTCGCTGCTGATTTTTATGCCGATGAAATGGTGAAGCGTTTAATACCAGAAGCTGCTCAGCGCCGGCTTTAACAGCCTCCGCCGCCGGCTCTGGCCGCCAGATGTCTTCACAGATCAATAATGCAAAGCGGTGGCCGTTAATCGCGACAACCGTTGAGGCGCTGCCTTCGGTAAAATACCTTTTTTCATCAAAGACGGCGTAGTTGGGTAAATCTTTTTTATCATAGACCGCGATAATGTCACCGTCACGAAGCCAGAAAGCGCTGTTGAACAACAGCCCGGCCTCATCGCCAACACCAGATCTTGGCGCGCCAAAAACAATATCAATGGCTTTGACTTGTTGTCTTATTTTTTCAATGCAGTCTTCAACTTGTTGTAAGAAGGTCGATCTTAAAAGCAAGTCTTCCGGCGGGTAACCCGTTACTGCTAATTCAGGGAAAACAACCAGGTCCATACCCAGCTCGCATTGCTGCTGAGCCAGGCGGATTATTTTATCGGTATTTCCAAAGTTATCCCCGACCAGAAAGTTTTCCTGTATCAGCGCAATTTTTAAATCTGATGGCATAAGCTTTCCACATTAAATTCTGCCGCAAATTCTATCAGGAAATCTGTCATGAAACTGATTATAATGTGCCATAACAAGACCTTTGCACCAAAAATATGAATCATGCTATGGTCTCTCATACTCTCATCTGGATTCTAATTATTATGTTTCGAAGTTTTATATTATTGATTGCTGTTGGTCTTGTCGTATGGCTCATCAGCCGGATGCTGAAAAACAAAAAAACAACGGGCCAGTCAAAGCCAGATAACAGCCGTCAGCATGAAATAAAAAAAATTGTGCAATGCCAGCAGTGCCAGGTTTTTGTCCCTGAAGATAAAGCCATTAAATCGGATCAATTTGCGTTTTGTAGCCAGCAACATCTGGATCAATGGCAGCAAGAACATTGAGCCTGTATTTGGCTTTTTTAGCCTGTTCCAGGCCCTTTTTACATGATCGATAATCACACCACACCGGCGGCTCTGCATGAGATTCAGGACCAGCTAAGCTGGCGCCCGCTCAGGCTGCTGAATTACTATCGACTGTTTCTGGCCACCGTTTTTTTATTTTTTTTCATCTCAGGTTTTACCGGAAAAATATTAGGCACCCAGCAACCCTCGCTGTTTTTCTGGGTTTGTTTGCTTTATCTGGTGATAAGTGTGGCCTTTATCTACACCGCCTACACCCGGTCACCTGATTTTAAACAGCAGGTCGGCATTCAGGCGGCGATTGATATCATCACCATAACCGTTTTAATGCATGCCAGCGGCGGCATTGAAAGCGGCATCGGCATGCTGCTGATTGTTAATGTCACGGCCAGCAGTGTATTTTTATCCAAACAAACGGCTTATTTAACCTCATCATCTGCCTCTTTGGCAGTCTTGGCCGAGCAATTTTCCGCCGATTATTTTCTGCTCACTGAAATCATTAATTACCCTAAAGCCGGCATTTTAGGTCTGCTACTTTTCAGCTCCGCGATCATTGCGTCAAGCCTGTCTACGCGCTCACGTGAATCACAGGCGCTCGCCAAGCAGACCACGGCTGAGCTGGCCGACCTTGAAAAACTCAACGAGCACATCATTAAAAACATGCACACCGGCATTGTCGTGGTCTTACCCAATGGCCAGATTTATATGGCCAATGAGGCCGCAGAGGTGCTGCTGGGCAACCGTAAACTCGATGGCCGACCACACCTGTCCGGTATTTCGGCACCGTTATACAAAAGACTGAGGCAGTGGCTTAAAAGCCCTAATATGGAGCAGCTGCCACTGCAACAGCAGCAAGGGCTGGTGGATTTACAACCGGGCATGAGCATGCTGGATGTCAACAGAAAAAACAGTGAGATCATTATTTTTCTGGAAGATGCCGCGCAACTCAACCAGCGCTTTCAGGAAGTGAAACTGGCCTCACTGGGGCGTTTAACAGCCAGTATCGCACATGAAATTCGTAACCCGTTAGGTGCCATCAATCATGCCGCGCAATTACTCTCTGAAAGCTTAAAAGAGCCCTCAAATATTAAACTAAGCTCCATCATTACTACCCAGGTTCAGCGCCTCAATCACACCATAGAAAATATTCTTCAGTTATCACGCCAAAACAGCAGCAACCGGGAAAGCATCAATCTTTATGACTGGCTTGCCGCTTTCAAAAGCGAATTTTGCAGCTCGCAAGGCCTGACAGACGAACAGCTAAGTATTGAAATCACACCCAGAGACACAGAAATATTATTTGATACCTCGCATTTGCATCAGGTTATCTGGAATCTCTGTAGTAACGCAGTCTCACACAGCCAAAGACAAAAGCCGCAGATCGGTATTCAGCTACAAGGTGGTGTCACACTCGACTCAAGGTATCCGTTTCTGGACATTATCGATAACGGCAAGGGCATTGAGCCGGAGCTTGTGCACCAGATATTTGATCCTTTTTTCACCACCAGTTCTGCCGGTACCGGCCTTGGTCTTTATATCACTAAAGAAATGGTTGAGAGTAATCGTGCTAAAATACGTTATATACCTTTACCCAGTGGCGGCAGCTGCTTCAGAATCAACTTTATAGCCAGTCACAAGATAAACAACGCAGAAAATGAAAGCACTGAAGAAGACAGTCATCAATCCGGAAACCAGCGATTAATATGAATACTAAACATGTGCTGATTGTTGACGATGAACCGGATATCTGTGAGTTATTAGAAATCACGCTCGGCCGCATGGGCCTGGCATCCAGC
>JAOUKT010000031.1 GCA_029882395.1 Gammaproteobacteria bacterium | reverse complement strand
TTTATAAAAAATAACCTGCTTACTGTAGCGCTCAGCCAGTGGCGCTGCTATAGAAATAATAAGGACGCTTTTTCACAGTAATTATATTTTATATGTTGCAATAAAACGTAAGTTACATAGTTAATATTATTGCATCGAAAGAGCCGGTTTAACGTCAAAGGTGGTTGAGTGTTGTGACTGGCATAAGGCTATTTATTATCTGATTGATACAGGTCAAGATGCCTGCTGGTGGTATCTGATATTTGTTAAAACTATACACACTAAAACAAATAGTCTGTATAGAAAAAATAATTATTCGTGGTGGTTTCTGTTTGCTGCTGCGCAAATGCGCTCACGAAAAATTATTTGTTGCTGGAATGGATTTATACTCGACGGAGTATATGAATGCATTGCCCATCAAAAAAAGCCCTCTGCGCTGGTCTTACGCTATTTTTTCTTGGTGGTATATCCCTCGGTGGTCTCAATACCTTTTTCTATTATACCAATCGAATGGAATTTTGCATTTCATGTCATTCGATGAAGATTAACTACGAGGAATACAAAAACTCACTGCATTATAAAAATTCAGCAGGCATACAGGCCAGCTGCGCTGACTGTCATGTCGCAAAAGAATTCTTGCCAAAACTATATGCCAAAGTCATGGCAGCAAAAGATGTTTATCACACCATTATCGGTACAGTGGACACCAAAGAAAAATTCGATGCCAGGCGCTGGCATATGGCTAATATTGTCTGGCAGAAAATGCGTGCCAGCGATTCCAGGGAATGCCGCAACTGTCATAACTATGAGAATATGGATTTAAGCGAGCAGGATGCAAGGGCACGAAAAAAACATACACGTGCACCGTTGCAGGGAAAGACCTGCATCGACTGCCATGCCGGCATTGTTCACACTGAGCCGTTAGAGCCTGATGAAAAGCAGATTGTGCAGGCAGTAGCCGGATTTGATAATTTAAAATGATGTGGGTAGCAAGTATTACTAACGAAGTAAAAGCATGAAATGAAAATCATAAATAGATACATTGTTTGCATTGTAATCATTGTTTTCAGCCAGGTTGTGAGCGCGGATCAGCGCGAGCGTGAAATGCTGGATGCATCAGTAGTGGGTGATAATGAAACAATTAATCGCCTGCTGGATACAGGTGTCAGTGCAGATACAAAGAGCAAGTTTGGAAAATCGTCAATGATGTTTGCTGCTGAAGCAGGTAATGCAGAGGTGGTTAAACGACTAATTAAAAGCGGTGCCAATATCAATGCACGCAGTCTCGCCGGTTGTACTGCGTTAACGTATGCAGCAGAAAACGGTCATCTGGATATAGTCAACTTACTGATCGATAAAGGTGCTATAAGCTACGCTAAAACCCGTGCAGGATGGGACGCACTGGCAATCGCAATACGCCAGGGTCATTACGATGTTGTAAAGTCATTAATTGAACACGGAGCCAATGTCAATACTTCAGATAAGGATGGCATCACCGCCCTGATGGCTGCGGCACTGGCTAATGACCTGAAATCAGTCCTGCTTTTGATCAGGTCTGATGCTGACATGCATGTGCGCAATAAAGATGGCATGAGCGCAATGATGCTTGCTGCCTGTAAGGGGCATACAAATGTTGTCGATAAGCTATTAAAACGTAATGCCAATATCAATGCTGTCGATAATGACGGTTCGACGGCATTGTTTTGTGCGGCAGAAAACGGCCATCGCCTGATGATCGCACTACTGCTGCAATACGGTGCCAATATCAATCACAAAAACAAGCAGGGTGAAACAGCATTATTTGCATCTGTTATCAACCGTCAGTCAGATGCGCTGAGGTTATTGATAGAACGGGGTGCGGATGCTTCAGTAAAAAACGCTAAAGGCTTAACGGCGCTTGATCTGGCAAAGAAAAAACGGCTGAAAGATATCTTGAAATTGTTGCAGCAAAGCAACAGGGGGTAACGCGATTCTGTACACAGGGAATGAAAATATATTTTCAAGCGCCGTTAATACGGTGAGGAGGAGTCATGAAATGCAAACAATACTCAGGAATATTCATACTACTGTTCGGTAGCATAACGTCAATAAATACCATCGCGGCAACGCCGGGTGCATCCATGCTTGCCAATACCTGTGCAGGTTGTCACGGCACTAATGGTTCAAGTGTGGGACCTGCAAGCCCGACGATCGCGGGCATCTCGGTTGATTATTTCATTGAAACAATGCAAGCCTATAAAAAAGCAGAACGACCCTCAACTATTATGAGCCGTATTGCTAAAGGTTATAGCGATGAAGAAATAAAACTGATGGCGAATTTCTTTGCCAAACAAAAGTTTGTTCGCCAGCCACAGCAGCATAATGCGCAACTGGCAAAAAAAGGCAAAAAACTTCACAAAAAATACTGTGAAAAATGTCATGAAGATGAAGGCGCCTCATCTGAGGACGATGCCGGCATACTGGCAGGCCAATGGCAGGCTTACCTGCGTTACTCAATGCAGGATTTTACCAGCGGTAAGCGCAGCATGGAAAAGAAAATGAAGAAAAAAATGCAGAGTCTGGATGAAGACCATGGTGCTGATGGCATAGATGCTCTCATTCATTACTACAGCAGTCAAATGTAAGGAGTAAGTCATCATGTCAAGTTTAAACAGAAGACATTTTCTAGCACTGGCATCCGGAACTGTTGCGGCCACCGCTTTTGGCGTGCCGATGCTAAGCTTTGGTGCCGGTAAACATGTTGTTGTTATTGGCGGCGGAATCGGCGGCGCAACGGCTGCAAAATATATTCGCATGGCAGACCCGTCAGTTGAAGTGACCCTGATTGAAGTCAATAAAACCTATCACACCTGTTTTCTTAGCAATGAGATTCTTGGTGGGGTACGGGATATTAAGAGCATTGCATTTGGCTATGGTGGTTTGGCAAAACACGGCATTAATGTGATACATGACCTTGTTACCGCGATTGAACCAGACAGCCGTAAAGTGAAAATTAAAAGCGGCAAAACCCTTACCTATGATGCCTGTATCGTTGCTCCCGGCATTAGTTTTAACTGGGACGCGATTGAAGGATATGATGCCAAAGTCGCGGAAAAAATACCGCATGCATGGAAAGCGGGCGCACAAACAGCCTTGCTAAGGGACCAGCTCAGGTCAATGCGGGATGGGGGTACCGTCGTCATTGTCGCACCGCCGAATCCGTTTCGCTGTCCACCCGGGCCTTATGAACGTGCCAGTCAGATGGCATGGTATTTGAAAAACAATAAACCTAAATCAAAAATCATTATCCTCGATCACAAGGACAAGTTTTCCAAAATGGCTTTGTTTACAGCCGGCTGGGAGCGCCATTATGGATACAAGACCAGTAACAGCATGATCGAATGGATCAGCGGCAATGGTGGCGGTAAAGTGATTGCGATTGATGCTAAAAACATGACGGCAATTGCTGATGTTGATTTTGGGGCTGATGTGATCAACGTTATCCCGCCGCAGCGAGCCGGGAAAATCGCGATGATTTCAGGGCTCACAAACCAGCAAGGCTGGTGTCCGGTAAACCAGGCAACGTTTGAATCCAGCCTGCATCAAGATGTCTATGTGATTGGCGATGCCTCGGTGGCGACGCCGATGCCGAAATCCGGTTATGCAGCCAACTCAGAAGCCAAAGTCTGCGCGGCGGCTGTGGTGGCAAAACTCAATGGCAAAGCCTCACCGGTGCCATCATACGTCAATACCTGTTACAGCATTTTAACGCCCGATGATGCGATGTCAGTGGCGATGGTGTACCGGCTTGGCGACAAAGGCCAGATCATAAAGGTAAAAGGCGCTGGCGGTTTGACAGCAAAAGATGCATCCGCAGATATGCGTAAACGCGAAGTCGATTATGCGCATTCGTGGTTTCAAAATATCACCCATGATAGCTTTGGCTGATGGCAGGAAACCAGGCGCTGTGATGGCTCTGTTATAATGTTAGCATGAGACTAACGGCTTGCCGGGCTCTGATGATTGTCAATGCAGAGTCTGCCAGTCTGGCAGTGGCTGTTTGTGATACGCCACATCGCATGCCATGAGACAGGGTGAAAATATGGACATTTATTTTTCAGCTGTAAAAACGAAGGCCGGCTTGCTGCCATCAGCAGTCGCCTCAAGACCTTGCTTTGTCGGCCGCCGGCAATGATCAGGCTGACGGTTAATGGCCGTTCTGTCGAGGTGGCTGCTGGCTCAAGCTTGCTTGATGCGGCCAGGCAAGCTGGCGTTTATATTCCCACGCTTTGTCATTATCCGCGGCTGCCCGGACATGCTGTCTGCCGTTTATGTCTGGTCGATGTTGAAGCTGAAGCCCGGCCACAAGCGGCCTGTGTCACCATCGCAAAAGAGGGCGATGTGGTGGTAACAGATAGCAGCGAGCTGCAGGCATTTCGTAAAACAGATGCCCAATGGTTGCTGGCACGCCATCCCAACGACTGCATGCGATGTGAAGTCAACGGTAATTGCCGCTTGCAAAGTTTTGTCAGCGAGAACCAACTCGAAGGCAGCTGGGAAAAGCTGCCAAGAGGCTCAAAAGAACACCCGGAACACCGGCTGACGGATCATACATCGCCGAGTATCTGGCGCGAACTGTCAAAATGCATTGAATGCGGCTTGTGTGTAGAGGCATGTGGCGATGCGGGACAGCAGCAACACGTGATTGGTTTTGCAGAGCGGGGATCAGCACGCTTGCCGGTCACTGTTTTTGATCAGTCACTGGCGGAGACGAATTGCATCTCCTGTGGCCAGTGCACGCTGGTATGCCCGGTCGGTGCCTTGATCGAGACACCTCACTGGCACGATGTGCTGCATATACTTGATGGCCATCGACGTGTATCGGCGGTGCAGGTAGCACCTGCAACGCGCATTGCCATTAGTGAAGAATTCGGCATGAAAGCCGGCACCGTGAGCACCGGAAAAATGATCAATGCCTTGAGACAGCTGGGTTTTGACTACGTATTCGATACCAATTTTGCCGCTGATTTGACGGTCATGGAAGAAGCAACAGAATTGCTGGCGCGGCTAAAAAATCAGCAGGGCAAGCCCAGTCGGTTACCGCTGTTTACGTCCTGTTGTCCGGGGTGGGTGAACTGGGTTGAGATCAATCGCGCGGACATTCTGCCGCATTTGAGTACCACAAAATCACCGCAGCAAATGCATGGCGCGCTGACAAAACGCGGCACCTTCGCACGCACACTGTCGGCGCAATGCGCTGAAGGCAAGGCCGAACCCTATGTTGTCAGTGTCATGCCATGCACGGCGAAGAAGGATGAAGCCGCCCGGCCCGGTGTCTGCGGTGATGTAGACCATGTGCTCACCAGTCGCGAACTGGCGAGAATGATTAAGGCGCGGGGCATCGCCTTTAATGCGCTGGACGAAGAGGCTGAGTTCGATCACCCGCTGGGCGAGAGCACAGGTGCCGGGCAGATCTTCGGTGCCTCAGGCGGTGTGATGGAAGCGGTTGTGCGTACTGCTAGCCATTTTATGGGCGAAGAAAACGCGCTGCCGCTGGAATGGCATCAGCTGCGCGGTGTCAGCACGGGCGTGAAAACCGCGGAGATTCCCGGCATTGGCAAGGTCGCGATTTGCAATGGCATCGCCGCCGCACAACGTATGCTGGAAACGCAAACGTGGCGGCATGAGTTTGTGGCAATAGAGGTGATGGCCTGTGTTGGTGGCTGCCTGGGCGGCGGCGGTGAGCCAAAATCCATGGACCCGCAGGTGCTGGAGAAACGCATGCAGGCCGTTTATGCGATCGACAAAAATACGCCGCGACGACGCTCGTATCAAAACCGGGACGTGCAAAAGTTATATGCAAGCGAACTGCAACACCCCAATTCCGCTAAAGCGCAGGCATTACTTCACACCAGCTATGCGCCGCGAAATTCCAAGCGATTGCTGTTGATGCGCTTTCTCGATTGTGTCGACAGGCGAGACGGCAGAGCGGCGGCCGGATTGTTTGAAAGAGATGCCTTGTGGTCAACCGCTTCGGCTTTTGGAGAGATTGAAGGCGCCGCGAATATTCAGGCGCTGATTAACACGCGACTGCCGCCGCGCCAGTATGGCCCGGCTTATGTCAGGCACCGGATGGAATCTGCGGCGGCTGTTGATGATCTTACCGTTATCACGCCAGCAGGTGAGCGCTGTCGCTTCAGTATTGAACTTTGCAATCCTCAGCCAGGCAAGCTGCTGATCAGAAAGCTTGAGCGACAAGTGCTGTGATCATGTGTTTTGTCGCGCATTGTGCCTGATCAAATAGTTTTAATGCCTGGCCATTATTAGTGATTGTCTGCCAGATTTAACTGCTGAGAATCCGCATCGTGTTTTTTAATAAAACTTCTTTCTTTATCAAAGAGAGCTGTCTCGATAGAGAACAAATCCAGTACCGTGTCAAAAACATCCTGCTGTAAGTATTGCTCACGTTCGACGATTGATATCGGTATCGACGATTTAACAATGAGCGGGATCTGGGCCTGCTCAGGAGGCAGTGCTATGCCTGGTGGCATTCCGTGAAAGATGCGGTCATCTTCCATTAAGGATTCACCATGGTCTGACAAATAGATAAAGACATAAGGTGCGCCGGAGTGGTCGAGTTTCTGGATTATATTGGCAAGCACCTGGTCGGTATAAAGTATGGTGTTGTCGTAAGAGTTATAGATCTGTTCTGTTGTGCACTGGTTTACAACATCCGCATCATTGCACATCGGTTTAAACTGGCGGAACTCAGGAGGGTGTCTGTGACTATAAATCGGGCCGTGACTGCCTCCGCCCAGATGCAAGACCATAAACCTGTAACCGGAAACATAGGATTTCAGGTTGGCTTCTAATAACGGAATAACATCTTCATCATAACATTTGCCATGTTTGCAGTTTGTAACATTGATTTCCCCAACGGCGTTGCAATTATCATAAAGCGTATAGTTTACATAACACGCTGTATTGATACCCAGTTTTGAAACAATGGCCGGCAGTTTAATTTCTTGTTTTTCCAGTATTTCTGGCAAGGCGTATAAGGTTGTGCCGACACGTGCAATTCCATTTAAAAGATGCAGGTCTTTAGTTCTGGATAAAACAGGGTTGGTATTGTTGCCGTCATAACCATAAAGGCTAAAGCTTTTCTGTCGCGCCGTCTCACCAATCGCCAGCACAACAACCAGGTCTTGCTCGGTGGCAATGCGGCCTGAAATATCAGGCTGTTTATTATTGCTGGCATAGAGCGGCTTAATGCTATGCGATGCCGTGCGGAACAGGCTTCTTAAATAATTGACAGGGACTAGAGAATGCACGATGTATTTATTTGAGATATTGCCGGCACGGTGGATAATGTTAAATTCCATATACAAAAACGCTATGCCAATAGCAAGCGAGCTGGCACCAACGATCACGGTCGAAAATAAATGCCTGACGGGTTGGTGAAAGTTGATCTCGGTATTTAAAATCAGCAGTATCGGTAAGACCATGAGCAATAAAATATACGGTATCATCTGAAAAGATAATAAGGAACGCACTTCTGTGGCGTCAGTATGAATCATGTTGCTGATCATTGAGGTGTCGATTGCAACATTATATTTAGAAATAAAATAAGTCGCGGATGCGCTTAATATAACAAGAGTTATGGCTAAAGGTTTTGTTGTCCAGCGATGAGCCAGAAGTACAAAAAACGCAATAAATAAACCCAGGCCCAGCAGTAAATAGGCGATAAGAGCCGAATAGTCAATTTGATCCCCCATATAAAACCATTTTGAAATTTTATCTATATTGAGGGCATTGCAGACGACATATAATAAAGTCGTAAAAATAATTGAAAATTGCCGGTGCGAGGTTTTCAGTTTGAAAATCTGTTTTATATTCATGCTGATTCTTTACATGGCAGCGGTGAAAGCTGTTGCGCGATATGAAAACGGTAATAAGATGCAGGCTGTGCTGACTGACAGTGAGCGGCAGTCTGTTGGCATATCGTTGTGACTGAGCAAGGCTGATAGCTTGCAAAAAAACTATAAACTAAAGATTCCATTATAACGCTTCTCCATTAACAAAATTTATTTGAAACAAGCACAGCGTAGCGAGTATGGCGTAGCCAATGAACATGCCCGCTTATGTGAATGCTATCAAGTCCTGATTCTTAAGTCCGTAATAATTTTACTAAATTATATTTAATGTTTAAAGCCTAACACAGGGATTAATTTTATGTTTATGATCTGTGCTCAGCTGTCGGTAAATGCGAATCGTTTTTATTTATTCCACCAGTGCTGCTTTTTATCTTTATTGAACTGGCGTAGCTGTTCGTATAGTTTCTGTTCGTCCTTGCTTATTTTATCGGGAATGGGAACCTGAATGCGGATTTTCAAATCACCATAACCGTGGTTGTCATGCACGGGTAAGCCTTTGCCTTTAAGCCGTAATATTTCATCGTGTTGTGTGCCAGCTGGTACTTTTACTTTTATGCTTTTGCCGAGCGTCGGCACATTAAGCTCGGTGCCGAGCACGGCATCTGCCAGATGAATAGACTCTGTGCGCCAGAGGTCGGCGCCTGATCGCTGAAAACGCTCATCGTATTCTGTCCTGACAATAACATACAGGTCACCGGCAATCGCGTTAGCTGACGGTGCGGGCATGCCATGGCCGGGGATTCTGAGCGCCATGCCTTCTGCTGCACCTTTAGGGACTTTGACCTTAAGCGATTCTTTTTTATTAACCTGTCCTGAGCCATCACATTGCTTACAAGGCGCATCAATAATCACGCCCTGACCGTGACATTGCGGACAGCTAATGATTTGTTGATACATGACGCTGCTGTTATCATTCGTCTGTTTTTTCGAAATCACCTTTTGGCCGCTGCCACCACAGGCATCACAGGTCCTGGGTGCCGTACCGGGCTCAGCTCCGGAGCCGTTACAGGTTTCGCAGCTAACAGGATGAGCCAGACGGATTGATTCTTCGCTGCCTGTATTGATCGCATCCAGGCTGACCCGTAACTGGACTTCAATATCCCTGCCTTTTTCCGGCCTTCTTGCCCGCTGCTGACGAAAACGATCAAATATACTGCCGCCGCCAAAATTAAAACCAAAACCCATATCACTGAAGATGTCACCGAAATCAATGCCGCCAAACAGGTCTTCGGCTGAAAAATCGGCTACACCGGAGAAACCGGCCGAGTCATACTGGCTGCGTTTTTTTGGGTCAGAAAGTATGGCGTAAGCTTCTGCTATTTCTTTAAATTTATCTTCTGCTCCCGCGGATTTATTTCGGTCAGGATGGTATTTTAATGTCAGCTGACGAAATGCATCCTTGATGGTCTTCTGATCGGCATCCCGTGGTATTCCTAATACCTCGTAATAGTCGCGCTGCGCCGTAGCCATATTAGCGGTTTGCCTTAAGGGTTCTCTTCGTAATCTGCATCAACAACATTTTCATGCATACGTGAGGCTGTTTTGCCAGCGCCAGGATCATCTACTTTTCGTTCTTTGTAGACGCCTGCGCCAGGCTGTTGAGAGTACACAATGACGCCAGCTTCTTTGATCACATTAGTTAACAGTTCGGCTTTTTCGGCTGCAAGCCGGGCATCGTGTTGGTTGAGTGCCTCGCGGGTTTCATGCATGCCTGACTGGAGTCTGTTGCGCATTTCTTCTGTTAGTTTGTCGCTGAAATCAGCCAGCAATTTTTCTGCCTGATAACACACTGAGTCGGCCTGATTTAAGCTGTCGGCCTCTTCGCGACGCTGTTTGTCGGCTTCTGCATACTGTTCGGCATCGTGTATCATGCGTTCTTTTTCAGTTTCGGAGAGCCGAGTTGATCCGCTGATAGTGATAGACTGGGATTTGCCTGAGGCCTGATCTTTGGCGGTAACACTCAAGATGCCATTGGCATCAATATCAAAGGTAACGTCGACTTTTGGCACACCGCGAGGCGCCGGTACCAGACCTTCAAGGTTAAATTCACCGAGGCTGGTATTGTCACCCGACATGGGCCGTTCACCCTGAAAGACATGGATGGTAACAGCGCTTTGCATGTCGGCGGCAGTGGTGAATGTTTCAGTGTGCTTGACTGGAATAGGCGAGTTGCGTGAGATCAGTGAGGTCGCAACACCGCCCAGGGTTTCTACCCCCAGTGTCAGCGGGGTCACATCCACCAGCACAATATCACCGACTTCACCGCTGAGCACGCCAGCCTGGATCGCAGCGCCACCGGCCACGCATTCCATCGGGTCGATGCCCATTTCGGCCTTGCGCCCGAACAGCTCTTCGAAAAACTGTCTGACAGCGGGCATGCGCGTTGGGCCACCAACAAAAACTATACGGTCAATCTCGTTAGGGCGTGTGTTGGCATCCGCCAAGGCCTGGTTGATCGGCTGGCGACAGCGTTCAATGACTTCTCTGATCTGGCGTTCGAGTTCGGTACGGTTGAGGTTCATTTCCAGGTGTATCGGCTCACCGTGCTGTTCGGCAAAGTAGGGCAGGCTGATATGCGCGGTGGTCGATGTGGAGAGTTCGATCTTAGCGGTTTCTGCTGCCTCCCTGAGTCTTGCCATGGCTTTGTTGTCTGATTGAATCTCAATGCCGGTGTCCTTGTGAAAGCGTTCGGCAAGGTAAGTGAGTAACTCCTGATCCATATCGGTGCCACCGAGGCGGGTATCACCGCTGGTGGATTTAACTTCAAATACGCCTTTACCAAATTCCATTATGGTAACGTCGAGTGTGCCGCCGCCAAAATCAATGACTGCAATTTTAAGTTCTTCAGCGACGCGATCAAGGCCATAGGCAAGTGAAGCGGCGGTGGGTTCATTCACCAGCCGGGCGACTTCAATGCCGGCGATGCGGCAGGCATCTTTGGTGGCGCTTCGCTGGTTGTCATCGAAGTAGGCCGGTACAGTGACGACGGCCTTGTCAACTTTTTCACCTAAGAAGGCTTCAGCATCGCGTTTGATTTTTTGCAGCAAAAATGCCGAGAGTTGTTCAGGCGAGAATTCGCGGCCGCGTAAGACGATTTTTTCGCGCTGGCCCATTTTACGTTTGAAGGTGGTTGCCGTGCCTTCCGGGTTAGCCACCGCCTGCCGGCGTGCGGGCTCACCGGTCAGGGTCTGACCGTCTTCGGTAATGGCTACGTAACTGGGGAAGGCTTTGCCGCCAAGGCTGATGCCTTCAGCGCTTGGGATAATCACCGGGCGGCCGCCGCGCAAGACGGCAGCAGCAGAGTTTGAAGTGCCTAAATCGATACCTATTATTGCCATAATCTGTCCTTTGATTGATCAGCAATATACGATTAAAAGAAACCACGCTTTTAATATAACACCACGACCGATAATAAGTCATGTAAAGTCACCGGAACCAGTAATTAAGCTGATTTACATCAAGCCAAAAATAGCCAGATTTGATGTTATTAAGAAAAGTAATGATGGCTTATTGGCTGAGCTAATCAGAAGAGTGTCACAGAGAAGAATTTGTTTTGCATAAAGCGGCAATTGCTTTTTTCATCTTTAAATAATGACTGCCTTGCCAGTAAATTTTTTGGCAATGCGTGCACTGGAAAAATTCGTCATAGTATTTTTGTGTGTCGGCTTGTAATTGTTTTTCGAGGGTCTGTTTTGCAACGGCGACGATTGGCTGGTTGCAGTCCATGCAACGGCTGAACGGTTTGAGCTGATCGCAGAGCTGATAACGTGAGAGTATTTCCAAAACTTGTTGCAGTGGTTGTCTGCTGCGAACAAAATAACCATAACGCACCTGATTGCGCATTAACAGTTGTCTGTCACAGCTGAGTAAAATACGTTTTTCAGTGGCGGATATTTGTGCCAGCCGTGCATCCTTATAATTGTTTTGATAGAGGCTGTCGAAGCCTAACATACGCAATTTTCTGGCCAGCTTGCCAAGGTGCACATCAAGTACAAAAGCCGGTGTTTGTAACACGGCTGGCTGACAGTGCGGCTGATGGTTTGCAGCTGCCGCCAGCGTTGTGCTGCCAGCCGCTGGATAGATGCGAATATGTTCACCGTCTGTTACGCGGTGACTGAATCGGACAGCATGGTTGTCGATGATGATCAGGTCAATTTCTGTATGCGGAATGCCGACAGACTCGATAAGGTCTTTGACGGCTGTTTGCTGTGTGAAAATGTGTGTAAATTCTGTATCGCGTTTAGCCGCTGGCAGCAGCTCATTTAGCGAGCCGTAAAATCTAAGCTTAACCTGTTTATTCATGGCCTTGTGCAGGGCGCAAGTGTTATAGCCTGCATTGATGTTGTCTGTCGTAATATTCAAGGCACTCAGCTTCTTTACCCCTGACGACGCGTCGGCCGGTCAGTGCGCCATGAGTTTCAGTCACCAGCGTATGTACTGTTTGCTGTTGCTGCGCGTTGTAACAGTAAATCAGCACCCAGTCGTATACCTGCTTGAGCTTGTGAGCGCGCGCAGTATTGGAATAAAGGGCGGTAAAATACCAGTGATGATGGCGGCTGTGCAGCACAGGTAACCAGGCCTTGCGCTCCGGATTGAAGCGTTTGGGCGTGATCAAAGTCAGTTTACCGGCACCGGCTTTTTGCCGGTATTCAGCATCGATCTTTATCAACAAGTCGATAGCGGGTTCTTCGATGCCGTGTTGTTGTGCTTGATAGTCGTCCAGCTGAGTGGCTAACCAGGCTTCAATTGCTTGTTGTCGTTTCGGGCCAAGGCCTGCAACCCGGCATAGCTGGTTTTCACAGGTAGCACTTTCCAGGGCCTCAAGACTATCAACTTGCAGCGTATCATGAATGCGTTTTGCAAGGGTTTTGCCGACAGCGGGCATGGCTTGAAACAATGCCACCGGGTCACGGCTGGCTTGTAAAGTTTGCCGTGTTGTCATCTGCCCAGTAGCGACATATTCATAGACAGACTGAGCAATGTCATCATCAATCGATGGCAGATCGGACAAGCTTTTGATGCCGCCTTGCTGCAGTATTTTTCTGACATCGACGGCTAACTGCTCAAGGCTATCGGCGGCATTATAGTAGGCGCGGGGCTGAATCGGGCTGGCCCGCTGTGCCTGCAGTAAGCCGGCAATAATACGCAAGTTATCAGCGACCCCATGATTAAAATCAGTCATCGTTTACTCCAGCCGGTGCTCTATAAGTATACGTATTAAAAGCCGGTGCTGACAAATCAGGATTGCTGTCTGGCGTGGTTTTGCCGTTGTTTCTTCACAGTAGTTGATACATGTAAACAAAATTTTCTGCAAGTCGTATAGGATGTTTTATGAAGACAGCTGATTCAGAATCATGACTGAGCATCGAATGCATCAGGTTTTTGAATACAGGGAAAATGTGGCGTATGATTAATATTAGCCAGTGTATTCAGGAAAGTAATTCTTCATGGAGACAAGATGCTAAATCATATTAATCATCATCAAACACATATCATCAATCATGAAGACTTATACCGTCGTTGTGATCTTTCTAAGCTTGATTTCGAAACCACAAAAGAGCTGAAGCCGGCTGCCGAGCGCCTTGGACAATCACGCGCGATGGAAGCGCTGCAGTTTGGAATAGGTATCCGCCACGAAGGTTATAATATGTACGTGCTGGGGTCGAAGGGGCTGGGCAAGCGGCGCACCGTCAGCAAGCTGCTTGAGCGAGAATCAAAAGTGGCGGCGATACCTGCCGACTGGTGTTATATCAATAATTTTGAGCAGCATCATAAACCGTTGGTGCTGAAGTTACCGGCAGGCATGGGCAAAGCGTTGCAGGCTGACATGATGCGACTGGTCGAGGATATGCTGGTGGCGATTCCCGCCGCTTTGCAAAGTGATGAATACAACGCCCGTGCCCAGGCAATAGATGATGCTTACAAAGATAATGAAGAAAAAGAATTTATTTCACTTGGCGAGAAAGCAGAAAAAAACAATATAGCCATGCTGAGAACGCCCAGTGGTTATACCCTGGGTCCGATGAAAGATAACAAGCTGCTGGTGCCGGAAGAGTTTGATAAATTACCTGAAGAAGAAAAACAAAGAATAAAAAAAATAACTGACGAAATTGAGCAGGATCTTAAAAAAGTCATTCACAAAGTGCCTGTCTGGCAAAAAGAATATAACGAAGAAATCAGAAAACTCAATAAAGACATTTTGGAGTCCGTTATCCTGCAGTATATAACGGCCTTGTTAGCCAAATATCAGCCTTTCCCCGAGATAACAAAATTCATCAATACTGTCAGTATAGATATCATTGATCATTTTGAGCAGTTTCGAAAATACGCTAAAGAAAAAGCGGAGACGGCGGCCAATCATGAGGTCGCACAGTCTATTTTCACGCGTTATCTTGTTAACGTGCTGGTTGATAACAGCGAAACCAAGGGCGCACCTGTTATTTATGAAGACAACCCGACCTATGTAAATCTCAGCGGGCGGATAGAGCACGTTGCGCAGCTGGGTACCTTATCAACCAATTTCACGCTGATAAAAGCGGGTGCGCTGCATCGTGCTAATGGCGGTTATCTGGTGCTTGATGCGCGTAAAGTCTTGCTTACACCGTTTAGCTGGGAAGGTTTAAAACGTGCATTGCAGTGCTCCGAGGTGCGCATTGAATCCGTTGAACAATTGCTGAGCCTGGTCAGTACCATTTCGTTACAGCCTGAACCCATCCCTATTGATATAAAAGTCATCTTAACGGGTAGCCGCTTATTATATTATTTATTGAAAGCGTATGACCCCGAGTTCGGACTGATATTTAAAGTCGCGGCTGATTTTTCAGAAGATATTGATCGTGATGATGAGAGTACCGAATTATATGCAAGAATGATTGCAACCTTGTTGCAGGAAAATGAGCTGCTCGAAGTTGATAAAAAAGGGGTTGCACGGGTGATCGAGTACTGTGCCAGAATGGCAGAGGACAGTGAAAAAATTTCCCTGCACCATGGCAACCTGGTCGATCTGTTGCGTGAAAGCGATTACTGGGCGAAGCAGCAACAGCAAAATGTGATCAACGAAACCAATGTGCAAACAGCCATCGATTGCCGCAAAAAAAGGCTCGATCAGATCAGCCAGAAAATGCAGGAACAGGTCCTGCGTGGCAATTACCTGCTCGATACCGAGGGTGAAAAAGTGGCCCAGGTTAACGGCCTGAGCATTATACAGTTAGGCGACTATAGCTTCGGTAAACCCAGCCGTATCACAGCAACCGCTCGTGTTGGCAGCGGCAAGGTGATAGATATTGAACGCGAAGTCGAGTTAGGCGGATCAATTCATTCCAAGGGGGTGATGATCTTATCGTCTTATCTGGCAAACCGTTATTCACAGAAACAGCCGCTGGCTTTATCGGCCAGTCTGGTATTTGAACAGTCTTATGGCAAGATCGAAGGCGACAGCGCATCGGCTGCTGAATTGTGTGCTTTGTTATCTGCATTAGGCAATATTCCGCTGAAACAGGGGCTGGCGATTACCGGCTCGGTCAATCAGCACGGCGAAGTACAGGTGATTGGCGGTGTTAATGAAAAAATTGAAGGCTTTTTTGATATCTGTCATTCGCGCGGCTTGACCGGTGAACAAGGCGTTATTATTCCGAAAGCAAATAGCAAACACCTGATGCTGGACAGCACTGTCCGTGAAGCGGTTAAAAAAGAACAGTTTACGATTTATGGCGTTGAAAGCATCGATGAAATGATGTCCTTGCTGACAGGGCTGCCGGCAGGTGAAGCCGATGAGCAGGACAATTTTCCAGCCACCAGCCTCAACGGAATGATAAAACAGCGGGTTGAGGAGTTTGCCGAATTGCGCAAACAGTATATTAAAACTGAATTAGACAAATAAAGCCTGTCTGGGCGAGTATAAAAACAGGCCAGCGGCCAATGCAAGGGTGTCGCGATCAGGGTTTTTGTGTGCTGCTCAATACGTTCTCGCTGACGAGCTGGTCAGTCAGCCGTAACCATTCAATCAGCAGCTTGTTTAACTGCACCGAGTGCGCTGTGTGGCTGAAACGGTTTTCATCGAGATTGTTAACCGCCGCAATGTAGTCATTGAGTGTGACTTTACCAAATGAATAGTTTTCGGCTTCATCTTCAAGAATGTCCTCAGCGAGTTTTATTTTTTTATTCGACACAGCGATGAGCTGTTGCTGGTGCTGGATTTGTAGGAAAAGATTCTTAAGATTGATCTGCAGTTCTTTGTATTTGTTTGTGTTGGCAAGCCGGGTTTTTCTGAGCTCGATCTCGGCCAGCTGCTTTTTGGCTTTGCTGATACGGTTACCGATGGGCAGGCTAAAATTGAAAGCGGCATACAAATTGTCCTGCTGATCCTGTAGTGCCCAGTCCTGACCTTGCAGTGTGTAACCGAGTAAAAGCCGGGTTGAGGGCAGCAGCTCATCGGCGGCTTTTTCGACCGCGAGCTTGCCCTGTTGTTGCAGCATATTAAGCATTCTGTAGGTGCGGCTGCCCTGGGTAAAGGCCTGATACTCGTTATCGAACGCTATCTCCGCCGTCGGAGCGGCCGGTTTTACAGGCACGTAAGCGGCTGCGCCCTGATGGCCAATGGCTTTGAAGATCAGGTTGGCATAGGTGTGATAGACCTGCTCTAAAACAATAATATTTTCCTGTTTGCCGATCAGCAGTAACTTCATTTTGTTAACATCAATCGGCAAGGCAATGTTCTGTCGTTGCCGCTCGAGGATGTTATCCATCAGCTTCTGACTGGAGCGTAAGGATGACTGGCCAACCCTGAGATTTTCGTAGGCAGAGTACCAGTTGTAATAAGCCAGCGTCAGACTTGCAAGATAATCTTCATAGGCTTCGACGATCTGGTAACGGCTGATATCATTTTCAAGGCCAATGATCTTGTCGAGCATGCGAGTGGCTTTGCCAAACGCATTATTGGCAATCGCTTGTGAGATTGAGAAACTCAGCCCGGCATCCTCGGCATTGCTGGAAACGGATGAGGACCTGGCATAGGAAAGCGACAGTTCGGTGCCGTTATAGGGAAACAGTTTGCTCAGTGAAAGGCTGGCTTCGGGCTTGTCGCGATCCTGATCCAGATAAAAGTTATGCTGGTACTTTACATCCATGAAGATATCGCTGTCCGGTAACAGCGTGTCGCGTTTATATTGAAGCGGCAGCTGATCGATGAGGATGCTTTCGAAAGTGATATCGTTGAGGCTGGCTTGCTGAATAAAACGTTTAAGGCTCAGCGTTGGCGGTTCTTTCTGCTGAGCGGTGGCGGCGAAAGCGTTGGTCAGCGTCAGCTGCTCGATCAGCGCGGCGCTAGTGATGATCTGCAGCAGCAAAGCCAGCTGTGTGCGGCTCAATGTTTTCATGGCTTTAGCGGCTCCCTGTCACAAAGCGCTGTTGCATGCCCTGTACAAAACTGTACAGGCAGGGCACCAGTATCAGGGTAATGGCTGAGCCGAATAATAAACCCCATGCCAGTGCCATCATCATTTCGGCCAGCATCGCATCATAGCCGGCGATGCCATAGGCCGTCGGCAGCACACCGGCGACGGTTGTCAGCGTTGTTAATATCACCGCTTTGAGACGGGTCTGGGCAATGCGTGCAATTTTTTCATTACGGTGGCGTGTAGTGTGCGGCTCATATTCCTGTTCGAGCCTGGTCAGCATGATGATGGCATCGTTAATGACCACGCCGGCCATGCCCAGTGAACCGATGGCGGCAAAAAAGCCAAACAGGTTTTGGCCGTGTAACCAGAAGGCGTAGATAACGCCGACCATGCCAAACGGGATCGCCAGCATGATAATAAGTGGCCGAGAAATGGAATTAAACAACATCACAAGAATGCCAAAAATTAAAATGATGACCATGATCACCGCATTGCGCAGATCGTTTTTTGACTCGCGAGTATCGGCGACTTCACCATCAAAATTGAGGCTGGTTGACGGCTGCTGGCTGACAATGTCGATAAACACAGTGTTTTCGAGATCTTCGGCAATCTGTAGCGGGGTTTTACTGGCGTGCTCTTTTAAGTCGGCATAAACCGTGGTCGAACGGCGGGTGTCACGCCGGGTAATCGAGGTCGGCGTCAGGGTTTTGTTAATGCTGACCAGATCGCTTAGCGGTGCCAGGTAATTGGAGCGGTTTTCAACCGGAATGTTCAGAATGCTCTCGATGTCCTGTTTGGCGCTGTCAATCACCGACAGGCGCACATCAATATGCTCGTTTTGGTTGGGCAATTCATAAAGGATTTGACCCTCAAGCGAGGCACGAAATGTTGTCGCAATGTCCAGCGGGCTGATGCCCAGACGTTTGACTTTATCGCGTTGAATATCGATTTTGTATTCCGGTAAGGTTAAGGGCTCATCAATCTCGGCATTGATCAGTTCGGGGTGTTTCTGCATGGCGGCAAACAATAAGCGGGCAGCCTGGTTTCGCAAGGCATCATTGTTTTCCAGCACCAGCACTTCAACCGCACTGCCCGAGGCCTGGCCCCAGCGGCTTTTCTGAATGATGAGTTTTTTCAGGCCCTTGATGTTTTCTGTCAGGGGTTTCCACAGCTTCACCAGCTCGTCAGCCGAACGGCTGCGCTCTTCTTTGGGCACAATCTCTATGATCATACGAAAGCGATTTTCTTTGGCGACACCGCCACGACGACTGCGGGCTATCTCGGTACGAAAGCCAACCACTTCTTTGCCGATATAGGGTTCAATCAGGTTTTCAATTTGTTTGCTGATGAGGGCGGTATCAAAGCGGTCAGCTTTTTTGTCAGCGGTACCGATCAGTACAATCTCGCGGGTTTCTTCGTGTGGAAACAGCACAAACTGCATCGTCTTGTTGGCAATCATCAGTGAGCTGGCGAGTAAGGCAGCAAAGATAATGAAGATAATGTATTTATAGTTGATTAAGCGGATCAACAGATTGCCGTAACGTTGTTCAATGTGATCAAACCAGTGCGGTTTGATATCAGGCTCTTTTGTTTTATGTTTAAACAGGTGCGGCATTTGAATATGCAAATGCCCCGGCAGGATGACCAGTGATTCCATCAGGCTGGCGAACAACATCAGGAAAACAATCGCCGGAATGAAGCTGACAAAAGAGCCAAAATGACCGGAGAAATAAAACAGCGGAACAAAGGCAACACAGGTGGTGACAATGCTGGCAACCACGGGCAGGAAGACCTGAGCCGTACCCTGAATGGCCGCTTGCTCTGAACTGAAACCCCGGGCGCGGAAACGGCCGACGTTTTCGGCAACCACAATGGCGTCATCAACAACGATGCCCATCACAATGATCACCGCGGCCAGTGTAATATTGTTGATCGTATAGTCCATCATCAGGGCGCAGATAAGCGTTAAACAAACCGTAAAGGGAATGCCCATGGCAACCCAGATGCCAGCGCGCTTGTTAAGAAACAGAAACAGGGTGAGCAGGATAAGGCTAAAACCAATCGCGCCGTTGGTGGCAATAATGCTCAGGCGGTTACGCACCTCATAGGATTCATCGTCTAGCATCACCAGCTGAACAGGCGAATGGCGTAAATTATTAGCACTGAATTCATCCACCACCTTGCGTACCGCAGTCAATGATTCGAGAATGCCATAGGAGCCATTTTTTACCACATTGAACATAATAGATTCACGGCCGTTGACCTTGATGATTTGTTTCTCGCGGCGGTAGTCGCGTCTGACCTCGGCGATTGCCTGCAACTCTACTGCCTTGCCTTTAAAGCCCGCCTGGATATAAAGCTGGTTGAGCTTTTCAACGCTATCGAGCTGCGCATTGATGGTTACATTGGGCTCGTCTTTGACCTGAATATGGCCGGCAGGCTGGCGGATGTGATTATTGCTGACTTCGTTGATAACCTGGCTGAGGGGAATCTGGTAGCGAACCAGCTTCTTTGGGTCGACATTGATCTGCAGTTCTTCCTGTAAATAGCCGGAGCGGTTAATGCTGTTAATTTGCGGCAAGTTTGTCAGCTGTAATTCAAGTATTGTTGCGTAGCGCTGTAACTGCTGGCGCTGCTGGTTTGTCAGCAGGTGACCCTGGCTGTGGATCAGCGCGATGTCGATGATGGCTTTTTTTGAACTCTTGAAGACTCGCACACTGGGTTTATCACGCACCTCAGGGGGCAAATCGGTGGCCAGTGCCGCATTGCGAATTTCAGTAATCGCTTCGTTTTTGTTGGGGTAATCTTTTTCCAGTTCGACCGTTACCGTGGTCGCGCCGCGACTGACGCTGCTGAAAAGGCGGTAGACACCATCAACGGATTTGAGTTCTTCTTCAAGCTTACGGGTGACGAAATGTTCGACTTCTTCAGCCGTGGCACCGGGATAGGTTGCGCTGACCTGAACCCGGTCGTAGGTAATGTCAGGGCGTTCTTCTTTTTTGATTTCTTGCCAGGCAAACAGACCGCCGATGATCACCGAGACGAACAGCATGTTGGTCAACAGGTGGCGACTGACAAAAAATCCAATAAGTTTTGTTACCATAATGCCTTACTGCAATATGTGCTTGCACACACCATCAGAAAATTACCCTGTCAATATCAGCACTGGCCAGATACAAAGCCTATAGTATGCATATTCGCTTTTACGCACAACATAAAAGCGATGCTAGAAAATTAACGGCATATTGGTCTTAAATTAAAACCCTGTCCGGCAGCCGTCAATGCAGCGGCTTCTGGCCGCTGCTTTGCAGAAACGTTATGAAGATAGCCCGCAAACAGCATCTGCATGAGGCATCGAGTTATCAGCATAAACAGAAAGCCGTTATCAGACTGATAATAAAAATGTTTTCAATCATGATTTCATTTTTTCAATAGCGATTTCACGCATGCGAAATTTCTGTAATTTGCCGGTCACGGTCATCGGGAAATCATCAACAAAACGGATATACTTTGGTATTTTAAAATGCGCTATTTTGCCTTTGCAAAAATCGATTATTTCTTCTTCACTGCAACGCTGTCCGGCGCGTAACTGGATCCAGGCCATCACCTGCTCGCCATAATGCTGATCCGGTACGCCAAAGACGGCTACCTGTGCAATCTTCGGGTGAGAAAATAAAAATTCTTCAATTTCTTTAGGATAAATATTTTCACCGCCACGGATGATCATTTCTTTACGCCGGCCGGTAATGCACAGATAACCATCAGCATCCATCGTGCCAAGGTCGCCAGAATGGAGCCAGCCATTTTGATCAATCGCTTCGGCGGTTTTGTCAGCCTCGCCGTAATAGCCGCGCATGATGTGATAACCACGAAAACAGATTTCCCCGGTCTCGCCCAGGTATTGGGTGGCACCTGTTTCTGTATCCACCACTTTGACTTCCTGGTGCGGGAGATTTTTGCCGACTGTTTCTGTGCGTCGTTGCAGGCTATCGTCGCGGCTGGTGAGGTGAGTCAGCGGCGAGGCTTCGGTTTCACCATAGCCGATTAGAATCTCAGGGCAATGCATGTCCTGCATAACACGCTTCATCAGCGCTGGCGGGCAGGGTGCGCCGGCCATAATGCCGGTACGTAAGCTGGAGAGATCGTAGTTTTTAAAGTCAGGCTGTTCCAGCTCGGCAATAAACATGGTTGGCACGCCATGTACAGCCGTGCAGCGTTCGGCCTCGATGGCATGTAACACGGCTGCGGCATCAAAATGCTCTGCCGGAATGACCATGCAGGCACCGACAGAGAGGCATAACAGGTTGGCCAGCACCATGCCAAAACAATGATAAAAAGGCACCGGAATACATAATCGGTCATCTTCAGTAAAGTGCATGGCGCTGGCGGAAAACCAGGCATTATTTAAAATATTGTGATGCGTTAAGACAACGGCTTTGGGGAAACCGGTGGTGCCCGAGGTGTACTGAATGTTGATGGCATCATCCATATCAAGTGTTTTGGTGACTTGATTCAGCTCAGCATCAGTGACAGCGGCAGCTTTAGTGATGACATCTGACCAGGTCATGAGCCCGTCACAGGGGCGGGCAGTGTGCATGGCATCGGCGGCTTCAAAAACGATGACGTGACGTAAATGAGGAAACTCGGCACTATTGAGTGCGGCATTGTTTGTCTTTAACTCAGGCAGTAAATCGATCAGCATTTCAAGGTAATGACTGTGACGAAACGAAGGCAGGGTAAAGAGGCCCTGAACTTCTGAGCATTGCAAGGCATAACGCAGCTCATGTCTGCCGTAAGCCGGGTTGATATTGACCAGGATGACACCGATACGCGCGGTGGCCATCTGTAATAAAACCCATTCAATATTATCAGTCGAGCAGATGCCGATGCGCTCACCTTTTGTAAAACCACAGGCTAATAAACCGCGCGCCAGCTGATCGACAGCCTCAGCAAAGGTCTGGTAACTCAGGCGTTTGTTTTGCGCCAACGATACCACCGCATCGTGCTCTGGAAAATGTTCTACGATATCTGCAAAGTGCTGCGGAATGGTTGCACCTGTTAAAGCGTCAACGCCACCGCGGTGGAAATAACTTTTTTGTTTGCTTTGCCTCATCCTGGCTCGCGATTGTTTTGGTCTTTACCCGTTTATGTTGTCCCAGTACTGGTCAATTTTTTGCTGAAGCTGGTTTAACATAACTTCATTGCGCTGCGGTTCAAATAAATGTTTATAACGACCCTGGCATTTTAAATAGTCTTCAAGTGGCTGCCGCTGCCGGGGTATTTTTGTATGAACGACTTTGCCGTTAATATATTCTTTTAAGGGCCAGACACCGGTTTTGACCGCAAGCTTGCCGATATTAACGGTTTCTTTGGGGTCATAATCCCAGCCAGTAGGACATGGTGACAGGGCTATGATCATGCGCGGGCCTTTAAGGCTTCTGGCTTTTTCAATTTTTTTTGCAAGATCCAGCGGCTCGGCACCAATCACGGTGGCGACATAAGCGGGTTGATGGGCAGCCCAGATTGAAAACAAATCTTTTTTGAAACCGGCAAATCCACGCGCGCCTTTACTGGTTGAGGTTTTCGCGGCATGCGGTGTCGCGCCCGAATACTGCTGGCCGGTATTGCCGTAACCTTCATTGTCATAACAGATATAAAGAAAATCGAGATCGCGTTCCATTGCGCCAGAGGTTGCCGACAAGCCCATGCCATA
This sequence comes from Gammaproteobacteria bacterium, assembly GCA_029882395.1. GTDB lineage: Bacteria > Pseudomonadota > Gammaproteobacteria > SZUA-229 > SZUA-229 > JAUVDT01. The sequence goes on along the minus strand of JAOUKT010000031.1, from coordinate 16,591 downwards.
GGCTGAGCCGTCGCCGGTGAGCACCACAACCTGCATGTCTTCATCATCAGTGATTTGTTTTTTTGCTTTTAATATATCAAGCGCATCTCGCACCCCCTGTGCACCTGCGGGTGCTGATGCCATCGCGGTATATAACCAGGAGCCGCGGAAGGGTGTGAAAGGGTAAACAGACAAAAGTGTCATGCAGCCAGCGGCATTGACGAAAATAGATTTGTCGCCAATGATGTCATAGATTTCATGTAAGGCTTCGAGCCCCCCGCAGCCGGCACACATGGCGGTGCCGGTGCCTAACAGATGCGTTGAGGGCAGGTCTTTCATTCGGCGATAAAAACCAACAGCGGCTTCAGTCATTTTATGGCGCCCCCTTTTTTTGTTTGCTGACGGCTGTTATGCAGTTGCTGGCGTTCGACATGAGCGACCGCCTGCAGCTTTCTGAGTTCGCGCAATTCTGTTTCGGTATATAACAGCCGAGGTGCCAGTGGCTGATTTTTTTTCACGGCGTTGCTGACCTCTTTCGCCATTTCAAAAAATTCTTCGCTACTGATATCGCGACCACCGAGACCACCCATATAACTGGCAATGAGCTGCGGTGCCTGTGTCTGGCCATAAAGCGCGGCGCTTAGTTCGGTGTGCAGTACGCCGCCCATGCCCGTGGAAATATTCTGGTCGATGACGGCGACAGCTTTCACGTCTTTTAGTGCCTGCTGAAAATGCTTGGCAGGAAATGGCCGCAATAAGCGCGGGCGTAACAGCCCTGCCTTTTGGCCGGCATCGCGCAGGCTGTTAACCGCATCCTTTGCTTTGCTGGAATAAGAACCCATTATCACGAACACTATTTCGGCATCTTCGGTTTTGTAGGCTTCAAGCACATCATAATGACGGCCAAAATGCTGTTCGAAATCGGTCGCGACGTCTTCATAAACCGAAAGACCATTTTGCGCGGCAAGGTGTGTTTCGTAACGGAAATAAGAATAGGGGCTGCCGCCGAGCACGGCAACCGCCTGGCTGGTGGGGCGGGATGCACGAAACAGCATATTCTGTGCATCATACTGGCCAACAAACTGCCTGCATTTATCGGCGTCCGGTAACTCAACCGGCTCGCGGGTGAAAGACAGATAAAAACCATCCAGATTGACAATCACCGGCAAACGTATACGTGCATCTTCTGCCAGGCGAAAGGCCATCAGCGTATTATCCAGCACCTCCTGACAGCTGGAACAGTGAATCTGTAAAAAGCCGCAATCGCGTGCTGCGACGATGTCGTTGTGGTCAGATTCAAGTGTGATCGGAGAGGACAGACCGCGTGAAACATTGGTTAATACAAACGGCGCACGCCAGCCGGCGACGGTATATAACATTTCCATCGCGTATAACAGGCCCTGGCTCGAGGTTGCACTGTAAACCCGGATGCCGGTAGCGGCGGCGGCTCCGGCGGCAGTGATCATGGAATGCTCGGACTCCAATGTCACCAGGCGTGCATCCATCTCACCGTTGTCGATCCAGTTTGCCAGGCTTTCAATAATTTCAGTTTGTGGTGTGATAGGAAAAGCAGGAATGTAATCGGCGACTGCCAAACGGGCTGCCCAGGCCGCGGCGGCATTGCCGGTTAATAACATGCGTGTCATGAGCGGACTCCTTGTTTTCTTTTCGCGGCTTTTTTTTCATTGGCCTGAGCCAGTTCTTCAGCCACTGAACTGATTGCATGTGGCGGGCACTGGGCCACACAAATCATGCAGCCCTTGCAGTGCTGGTAATCAATCTGCGGTGTATTGTTGTCATCGACATCAATCGCACCATCCGGGCAAAACGTGCTGCAAATCCACCAGCACTTATTACATAACTGATAATCAATGACGGGCCTTAAGGTGCGCCATACGCCGGTATTAACGTTGACACTGGTGGCGGCAGCATGGATGGCCGGGGCAGAGGTGCGTGCCTCTTCAAAAGGTAACTGCACCCAGTCCGGGCTTTGATAGTCGGTGGCCAAGATCGCTTTGCCTTCGCTGACACAACCGGCAGCTGTTTGCATGTGATCAAATGCCGCCAGCGCTTTAGTCAGGTTGGTGTTGATGACCGCCATGCCGAGGGCAGAGAGTTCGGTTTGAATGGCCTGCGTCAGTGACTCGCGTGAAATAATGCCGAGCAAACAGGCGGCGGCACCGGAACAGGTGGCACCGATAAAACGCAGCTCTGCACGGTCTTCTGTTTCGACCGGCAGCGTGTAAATCTTGCCTTTGAAATTAAGACGCTGGCGCCAGGTTTCTTTGTCGTCATCGCTGTTTATTAATAACACGCAGTCTGCATCAACACCGGCTAAGACACCGGCAGCGGCAACCGGTACCAGGCTGTCATCGGCAACAATGATTAAATCGGGACTGGCGATGATGCCGCGTTCATTGATTGGCTGTTTATCAGCGCGTACATAAGCGAAGATAGGCGCGCCGCGACGTTCGGCACCATAACGGGGTGCGTCCTGGACTTCATATCCTTCAAGGAATAACGCACTGCCGAGAATGCGGCTGGCTGTCTTCATTCCCTGGCCGCCACGGCCGTGTAGTCGTATTCGATACATGACAGCTCCTCTGGCAACTTGCTTTAATCTAATAAATCATCGAAAGTCAGGCGCGCATGAAAATAAAGAAAAGCGCCTGAAACTCATCGCTTTGTTAAGACGTTCTAACGCCATCTCAGTGGCCGCCTGGCGCGGTAATATTTGTTTATGGCGAACCGCATCTAAAACCTGTGATGTATTGCGGCGCAGCTTATCTTCAATGCTCTGCAGCGCCGCTGCCTGACAGGCACCCTGATATTCCATGGCCGCACAGATAACGCCGCCGGCATTGGCGATAAAATCTGGAATGCATAAAATACCTTTTACATGTAATATTTTTTCAGCGCCATGAGTGAAGGGAATGTTGGCACCTTCAACCACCAGTTTTGTATTCAGGCGATCGACATTGTTTTCATTGATAACATCTGGCCGCGCTGCCGGTATCCAGATATCACAGGGCACATCAATTACATCATCGCGGTGCATGACTTTTGCATCATTGTATTCAGCCACACTTCGGCCTTGTTGTTTTAAAGCGCACAAGGCATCAACATCGAGTCCGTCAACGTTATGGATGGCACCGACCGAGTCGGCAGCAGCAACCAGTATGGCGCCTTTTTCTGTAAGGAAACGGCTGACATTTCTGCCAACAGCGCCAAAACCCTGAACCACAAAGCGGGCGCCTTTTAGTTTGAAATCACAATGCTGTAAGGCCACCTCGACAACGTGGCTGAGGCCCCAGCCGGTAGCACCGATTTCATCCAGTGGTATGCCGCCAATTTCTTTTGGTAAACCGACAGCACGACCTGTTTCATCTTTAACCCATGCCATGCATTGTTCATCGGTACCCATGTCGGGTGCGAAGATATAGGTGTCTTCATTGCGCAATGCCTGAGCCAGGGCGCGCAGCAATTTTTCTTTATCGTCTGCTGGCATTTTGGGGTCGCCAAATACAACCGCTTTACCGCCGCCGTGAGCTAAGCCGGCGGCGGCATTTTTTAAGGTCATGGCTCTGGCAAGACGGATGCATTCTTCGGTTGAAACATCAGTGGCCATGCGAACACCGCCAATGGAAGGGCCTTTGGCTATATTGTCGATGACCAGGATGGCTTTAAGATGGACAGAGGGCTCGTGCACATAAATAATTTTTAAGGGGCCAAGATCATCTACGTATTTGTAAATATCTTCCATTGAGATCCCTCTCAGCTATTTAGCTTTGTGGTGATTAATTATAGACCGATAAAATCAGAAAAAAAATTGATGTAAGTCATTAATGCGGGCAGCTGATGAGTCATGATATTAGGTAAACGATGTTATGAGCTTTCGCCATAGAGTGTGTTTATGGAAAGCTAAAGGACGGCGTTATTACGATGACTTTCATTAGCGATATTATTAACAGAAATGTGCAGGAAGCACAGGTCTCGGCAATTAAAGAAATGGCAATGCTGAGTGCCAATATTCCCGGTTGCGCATCACTGGCATGGGGGCTGCCATCATTCCAGACACCGCCATATATTCGCCAGGGCATTAAAGATATTCTGGATACGGATCCGCAGGCCGGAAAATATAGCTTACCGGATGGCTTGCCAGAACTTCGCCGGCAGGTTGTAAAAACGCATCAACAAAAAACCGGCATAATAGTCGATGCTGATAAACATGTAATGATCAGCGCCGGTAATATGCAGGCGCTGAATACGCTGTTTCACACCATGCTGGATGCAGACGATGAAATCATACTCACTGATCCTTGTTTTGCATCACATCTGCAGCAGATAAAATTGTTCAGAGGCGTCGCCGTTTTCTGGGCTCTGAATGAAGCTCACGGCTGGTCGCTCGATATAGAAAAGCTGCCGTCGTTAATAACGGCTAAAACCCAGGCGATAGTGCTGGTGTCACCGTCTAATCCAACCGGTAAAATTTTTACAAAAGAAGAATTATTACAAGTCGGGCAGATAGCCAGGGCACATAATATTTTTGTGATTATCGATGATCCTTACAGTGATTTTTTATATGAAAACAGGCCGCAGTATTTCAATCTCGCCTCTGTAGAATCGCTACGTGATCATGTTGTTTACCTGTATTCATTTTCCAAGGCCTATGCCATGAGTGGCTGGCGTTTGAGTTACATGATCATGCCGGAAGAATTAAAACAAGAAGCCATTAAAGTACATGACGCCACCATGATCTGTGCTGCAAGGATTTCACAACTGGCGGCGTTAATAGCCTTGCAAAATGAAAGCGATCATAAACAGGAGTTTGAGAAAATATTAGCGTCTCGCCGGCATTTAATTGTGCAGCGGCTGAACAATGTGCCGTCTGTTTTTGAATGCCAGACACCAGAAGGTGCTTATTATGTGTTTCCGCGCATTGTAGCAGAGCATAAAAGCTCAAGGGATTTTTCGATGCAACTTTTGTATAACGCAAACGTCTCGCTAACGCCGGGCAGTGCCTTCGGGCCATCGGGTGAGCATCATGTGCGCATGGCATACTGCGTCGATGAAGAGACGATCAATCTGGCGTTTGACCGTATAGAGCGGTATTTTCTCTAATGCTGCCACATAGTGGATAACTGGCGGCTAAAAAAATCACTTATACGTGATTTTTATCTTCCACGGGGCGATCGATTAAAGGCACAAACGATACCGCGAGAATGCTGCTGACCTGGGTTTGCATGTTAAGGTCTTTTTCAAGCAGCATTAATTGCTGTTGCATGGACGAGAGCCCAACCGGGATCACCAGCTTGCCGCCTGGCTTGAGCTGTGAAACCAGTGACTCAGGGATATGTGTGGCCGCCGCGGTAACGATAATGCCATCATAAGGGGCGTGCTCCGGGCAGCCAGCATAGCCATTGCCAATCAGTGTTTCGATGTTATTGTAATGCAGTTTTGCTAAACGTTTTTGTGCCGATTGCGATAATGCCGCGATCAGTTCCATGCTGTATACCTGCCGGCATAACAGTGATAACACGGCGGTTTGATAACCTGAGCCAGTGCCAATTTCAAGAATCACATGGTCGGGTTTTATATCGAGTAATTCGCTCATTAAAGCGACGATATAAGGTTGAGAAATGGTCTGGCCGTGGCCGATGGGCAGAGGGTGGTTGTTAAATGCCAGGTATTTTAAGTGTTCAGGCACGAAGGCATCTCGCGGAACTTTGCTGATGGCCGTCATGACCTTGTCGCTGAATTTTTTTTTGCCCGTTAGGCTGCGGGTATATAGCACATCTTTTTCTATTTCACGCAGCATTTGTTTGACGGCTTGCTTCACAGCTTATTCCTTAGCCTTTGAGATCAGCGGTGGTGACAAAATTCCCTGAGCTGAGCATTAAGGTTTTAGTGAACCTGGTTTTCAAGTATAACTGCCGTGCTTTAATATGAAAACCCAATAGACATAAGTGCGGCGTGTGTGCTGCAATAGCTTGCAGCGCTTGAGTTTTAAAAATATGTTGTTGATGTTGCCAGCCTTTGCTGTCGGCTGTTTTTGACAAAGCTTGCACGCTATCGGTAAACGAATACAGGCGGTCTTCATCGTGATGTAAAACGCCTGGATATATTTTTCCCAAAAAAAAGCCCCGCCGAAGCGGGGCTTTTAATAACAGGGCTAAAAAAACTATTCCTGTAATTCACCTTCAATAACGGCGGGGGCATCCGTTACTGTTGGTTTCTCAGCTAAGCTAAAGCTGATGTTTTCAATGTCGGCAACAGTAGGCAAAGCCAGGTTGCTGTCAGTAAACAGGCTAGTGATATTTAACGTGGCACAGGCCGCGGCATCTTCACGCATGGTTTGCTCTTGCTCGGTGGCTTTGACCACGAAGTTGTTGGTGCCGTCTGAGAGTGGCGTACCATTGACTAAGGTCACGGCTGAATGCCAGCGACCAGTCTCGGGGTTTTCACTCCAGGGGAAGCCGTGCAGATTGCCGGCACCTTGATACTGCAGCAGGAATGTATCACCGTCATGGCTGTTGTCGGCGTTGGCATCGTATGCGCTGCTGTGCACATAACTTATATGCAGCGGGCGATCGAATACTGCCAGAGCGCCTGAGCTATCTGCAACAGTGACCAGACGATTCCAGTTGTTGTTGCCCGTTTCCCAGCGATATGAAACGGCGGAATTATAAACTTCCCAGGGGTTCGCTGCGGTGATGGCCGTGGTAACCATTTCACCGGTATTAATACCCCATTCATGGCCTAAAGCGGTTAAATCAAGACCAGCCGCCGACACTTCTAAACTGTTGGCGTTATCAGTCAGCACCAGTTTACCAGCGTTGCTAGTCAGTGTGTAAGTGAAGGGCGCAGGCGATGCATAATTATACTGATAATACAGATCGTTAGAGCTGACGGCATTGCTAACATCGGTCTGTGTCAGGCCACCTTTGAGGCAGCGATCATAACAGTACATCGTCAGTCCGCCGGCAGTGATGACGGCATCATCAGGGCTGATAAAGTCTTCAGCATAATAGGTAACGCCACGGTTTACCGCAGCAACCGAAATATCATGGGTATAGACAACATTGCCGCCCAGAGCGTCTGACCACAACCACAGTGTTTCATAGTCTGTCGGGCTGATAGCGGCAGCCACTGCAACTTCAGCGGTGCCTGGGTCGTTGTCATGATCGATTGTTGCTGAGGTCACAGGGCCACTGCCTTCTGCCCAGCTGATTGTTGAAGTGATTTGAAAATCGTTGTTAGTATCAACGGTGACAACCCACTGTCCTTGAATAGCCAGTGTTGGATGTTGTCCCCAGTAATAAAACTCATCACCTTGAAAAGCGCTGAGCTGGCCCTGATTAGCCGTGCGGCGTACAAGCTTGCCGTTTGAAACATTAACGGTCATGGTTTCGCTATTGTTACTGGCATAATCAAAGCGAGATACGCTGGTGCCATCTGCCAGATCCTGGCCGTCTGCCCAGACGCCGTGATAGCCTACCCAGCCATGGCGGTCATCAGTGCCATCGTTATCGGAATCAAATCGAATTGGAAAACCGGAGTTCATTTCAACACGCTGACCACCGGTAACGGCTGAACCGTTAAAGCTACCATCGGCGGCGTGATATAAATTGTACTGCCAGACTTGAGTGTCAAAATTATCCCGTGCACGGCAAGACTGTGAATCAATCAAATTATCGCTGTTGTTGTCTTTTCCACGCAGTAAATGGGTATCGTTAAAGGCAATAGCATAGCTAGATGATCGCGATTCTGTAACACCCTGATTATCATAACTTTCCAGACGCGAGGTAAGGGCTGTACCCGTAGTACCTGTTGCGTCATCGAGTATTACATTACTGGCTTCGGTAAATGAAAAAGCGGTAATGGATGCATCCGATGCACCGCCACCCAGGTTGACAAAATTGAACTGAGGTTTACCGCTAGTATTGGCAACGGTTTTTAAGTTGCCTTGCATGGTTTGAATGCTAACACCGGCCGTGCCACCCATGACAGCGGCATCAATCACACCTTTAAAGTTCATGTTAAAACTACCGAACGGGTTAGTATCGCTGACGCCTTCGGTAATCGTAACTTCTACCAGAATCTGCTGAGCATCCATCGCATCGCCGGGATGGGCACCCGCTGCAACTTCTTCTCCAGGTACCCAGATTTTAACAATCTGAGGGGCGCTATTGCTGGCGCGCGTTGAATCAATTGTCCAGGCATTATATTCAATGGCCTGAGTGCTGCTGGCCTGTGCACCGTTACTTGCGCTGCTCTGGTTTTTGCCCTGTTCGCATTTGTCTTCGTTGACTAAAGCAATATAAGCGCCGGTGTTAACTTTGTCTGTTGCTCTGGTTTGATCCAGCAAGCACAGAATCATGTTGACGGTTTCTAATGACTCCATTGACGGGTCATAAACATAGGTATTGGTTTCATCGGTTGTGTAATCGGTATCAGGGTCGTTGATGGCGGCTCTGAGGGCGGTGTAGTTGAGTCTTAAGCCATCAATGCTTGAAGCAACTCCGGCTTGTTCAGATGCGGATACAACGCTCATCTTTGATGGCATTTTCAGTGAGGTAACCGTCGTCGTCGATCCGCCCGAACCGCCTGAGGGACCACACGCTGATAATGCTAGCGCGATGCTTGGAATAAGAAATAGATTTTTCATGCACTTTCCTCTTTCCAGTCAGCTGACCGGAGTTAGTCGATATTGGTAGAAAATAAATTCAGTTGAATAAGTATAGTTAAGATCGTAGTTTTGTAATGAGTAGATTGTTTCAATATTGTGTCTGAAATCACTGAATGTCTCTGCCCCTTCCCAGCCGCTATGGGCAAAGCGGTGTTCGGGTGTTTTTCAAGTAGAATCGTATTGTGTGATGCTGTTCAAAAAACAAAAACAAAACAAAGTCTCTGGCTGCGCTGAACAGTATTCAATTGATAGTCATTTCATGCTGATGGCATAAAGCATGAGCGTCATTGAGTGCGGCTAAGGTGATACTGGTGTTGACGAACGCTTGATCACAGGCAGAGTGAACGGGTAAGCCTGCGTGAAGTTTGTTATAGTCGCCTGATCGAGATGAGAGTGTTGCGTTTGTGATTTAAATGAAAAAAATATTAGTCATCGGTTATGTCTGGCCCGAGCCAGGTTCGTCGGCTGCAGGCCGCCACATGTTATCTATTTTGCGGCTTTTTAAACAGCAAAACTGGCAGATTGAGTTTGCAACACCGGCCCAGCAGACAGAGCATATGGTAGCGCTTGCCAGTGAAGGCATTTCAAGCCGGAGCATTGAATTAAACAGCGACAGTTTTGATCGTTATGTGTCCGAGTACCAGCCTGATATCGTCATGTTTGACCGGTTTATGATGGAAGAGCAGTTTGGCTGGCGGATAGACAAGCACTGCCCCAAGGCCTTAAAGATTTTAGATACAGAAGACCTGCAGTGTTTACGACATGCTCGCCATCAGGCTGTTAAAGCAGGGCGAGAGATGAATCAGCAAGACTTGTTTAGCGATCTGGCAAAGCGTGAAATAGCGGCCATATTACGCTGTGATTTATCGTTAATTATTTCCAGTTATGAAATGGCGTTATTAACAGACACTTTTAAGCTCGATGCCAGTTTGCTGCATCATTTGCCGTTTATGGTTGATTTGCACGAATGCCCAGAATCAACCATGCGTTTTTCTGCAAGAAAACACTTTATGATGATCGGCAATTTTCGCCACGCGCCTAACTGGGACGCGGTATTAAACATGCAGAAAATCTGGCCACTGATCAAACAACAAATCCCTGAGGCTGAATGCCATATTTATGGTTCGTACCCCCCGCCAAAAGCCAGTGCCCTGAACAATATAAAAACAGGCTTTTTAATCAAAGGCTGGGTGAAAAATGCGTTAGTGGCGTTTGAACAGTCGCGCATCTGTTTAGCACCAATACGATTTGGGGCAGGTATCAAAGGTAAATTATTGGAAGCGATGATAATGCAGACACCGAGCATTACTACATCGCTGGGCAGTGAAGGCATGCATGATAAAGAAAGCTGGCCTGGTGCAGTTGCCGATGATGTTGATGCGTTCGTAAAAGAGGCGGTCAGCTTATACTGCAATGAAGAGGAATGGCTTGTTGCACAAAACAATGCAGGCGCATTATTGTCTGCACGCTACGATGGTAAAGCCTTAGGCAGACGATTAATAAAAAAAATTGCTGAAACAGAAAAAAACTTAAAGCCACATCGCTTGAATAATTTCACGGGGTCGATGTTAAAACACCATTCCATGGCAAGTACCCGATATATGTCACAGTGGATAGCTGAAAAAAACAAACATCAATAATGATCCGGTTTGCAATTGCATGCTGTTATAAATTTTTTTATGCGCCAGAGAAATCCTGAGCTTGCATTTGTTCTGAAACAGTATGCGCGGCCTCGGGGCCCATGAGCAGTGAGATTAAGCTCAGAGCAAAAGCCATGGCCGTGCCGGGGCCGCGTGAAGTGATGATATGACCATCCTGTTCGATGGCCGCATTGGTAATGGTAGTGCTTGTTAAGTTTAGCGACTCCAGTACCCCGGGAAAAGCCGTGGCTTTTTTGCCGGCTAAAAGACCGGCTTTTGCAAGTGCTTTTGGTGCGGCGCAAATGGCTGCCACGTATTTGTTTTTTTCGGCTTGTGCTTTTAAAAGCTGAATGATTCGCTCGTCATCACGCAGGTTATCGGCTCCGGGTAAGCCGCCGGGTAAGACAATCAGGTCAAACTCCTGGTCTAAGATATCGTCAAGTGTGGTGTCTGCAACAATCACTGTTTGTCGTGAGCAGGTGACAGGCTTGGCATCAAGTGCTGCGGTGGTGACGTCAATGCCTGCTCTTCTGAGCAAGTCGATAAGGGTGACGGCTTCGAGTTCCTCGCAGCCCTGAGCGAGCGGTATCAGTACTCTTTTCATTGTCATGCTCCTGTAGTTTTGTGATCAGCGATGAAGCCGTTATCAGCTTTATATCCGATTTTTCCAGTTCAGGTAAGCGTTTTTGTAAGACGTTTAAAGTGCTCGGGTATGGGTGGCCAATGACAACGGCGTAGCCGTTTGTTTTAGCAATTCGTATGGCCTGATCCAGCTGCCGGTTGATGGCTTGCAGGCTCGGGTCGTTATCCAGAAACACATCACGTTTCAGTGTCGGCACGTCATGTTCACTGGCAATTTGAAGTGCCACTGAGCGTTCAGATGTGCGGCTGTCGAGGAAGAATAAATTTCTGTTGTCTTTTAATTCCCTCATTAACAAATCCATATAGCCCGGGTGCCTTGTCAGTAAGCTGCCCATGTGGTTATTAATGCCTTTGATGAAAGGGAACTGATCGAGCTGGGCATGAAACTGCTGTGTAAACTGTTGCTCGGACATATGGATATGCAGCGTATGTCTGGTGATCAGGCGGTTGTCAATCGACTGCATAGGAGAATGCAATATAAACTCTTTGTTATTTTTTAAACCGATAGCGGACAGTGCAGTGGCATGAGCTGAGTATGGCAGCAGTGCGTATGTAATCTTACCGGGCAGTGAAAGAGCCGTATTGCCATCGTTATAGTTGTGGCCAATGTCATCAATGATGAGGCTTAAGAACGAGGTGGCGTTTGCGCTAAAATTAAAACCAATAAAAAAGGCCAGCACTAGTAACGTGCCGGCCTTTTTAATGAAAGAATAGCTGTGCATTATTTTTGACTGAAAATGGACAGGCCTTTGAGTAAATTTAATGCTTCGTATAACTGATAATCAGAGCTGGATAATGGCGTCTCATCTTGCTCTTTATCGCTGTCGTTTTTAGCATTCTTGTTGTTTTCTTTCGTGGCTTTTTTAGGATTGGCAAGATGACCTGAGAGATCTGATTCTTTAATAGAACCGATAGCGCTGTCTTCAAGCTGAGTGATTTTAACCCGCTCAAGAATGATATCCGGTTCTATGCCTTTCGCCTGAATTGAGCGGCCGCCAGGTGTGTAATAACGGGCGGTGGTCATTTTCACGGCGCCGCCGCTGGGCAGTTCCTGAATCGTTTGCACAGAGCCTTTACCAAAGGACTTGGTACCAACCACGATGCCGCGCTTGTGATCCTGCAGTGCGCCGGCAACAATTTCAGAGGCTGACGCTGAGCCGCCGTTGATCAGTATGATTAATGGAGCACCGTTGAGGATATCGCCAGGCTTGGCATTGAATTCCATATACGAGTTTTCGATTCGCCCCTCGGTATAGACGATTTTACCTTTTTGCAGAAACAGGTCGCTGACTTCCGCCGCTGCGTGTAAGACACCGCCGGGATTGTTTCTTAAATCAAGTATTAAACCTTTCAGGGCTTTTTCGTTTTCCTTGGTCAGCTTGTTGATGGCTTCAAGCAGCTGTGAGCCTGTTTTTGACTGGAAACTACTGATGCGAACATAACCGAAGCTGGGTTCGAGCATGCGCTGCTTCACGCTTTTAACTTTTATGATGGCACGGGTAATAGTGACTTTAAAAGGCTTGTCTTTGCCGGCACGGACTACGGTAAGGTGAATATCTGAGCCCGGCTCTCCGCGCATTAATTTGACCGCTTCATCCAGCGTCATGCCTTTAACCGGTTTGTCGTCCAGACGAATGATAAGGTCGCCAGATTGCATGCCGGCACGAAAAGCGGGTGTGTCATCAATCGGGGAGATGACTTTAACAAAGCCGTCTTCCATTCCTACCTGTATGCCTAAACCGCCAAACTGGCCGGTGGTGCCGATTCGCAGTTCCTGATACTGCTCGGCATCAAGATAAGATGAATGAGGGTCAAGACCGCTAAGCATGCCGCGAATGGCATGAGTGAGCAGGGTTTTATCGTCTACTTCTTCAACATAATCCGCTTTAATTCTTGCAAAAATATTGGTGAAGTTCTGCAGCTGAGCTAAAGGCAGAGAGATTTGTGATTTGGATTCGGTTCGTTCTGCCATCACGCCCTGAGTTAGGGTAAGGGTTACGCCGGTAAGAAATCCAAAAGTGAGAATAATGCCTGTTTTTACCGCTCTGTTCATTAAGTAGCTCCTGCTAAGTGCAGTCTGTTTACAGTAAGTTGTGTGATTAAAATTAAAAATTAGATATCAGAATATTATATGAGTTCAGTTTATCTGATTATAGCCTTATCTTGATGCATAGTTGGTAAATTTGATAGAGCACCATTTTTTTGGGTTAACAGGTTTGCCTTGTTTTCGAATTTCGAAATACAGTCCGCTCTTAAGCTGGCCGCCACTATCGCCGACGGTGGCAATAACGTCACCTTTATTAACCCAGTCACCGGGATCTTTTAACAGGTTCTGATTATAACCATAAAGACTCATATAACTGGAGCCATGATCAAGGATGATAATAAAGCCATAGCCCTGCAACCAGTCGGAGAAGATGACGCGACCCCGGCTAATAGCGTGTACTTTTTTGCCATAGTCCAGAGATAATACAACACCGTTCCACTTCAAATCGCTTTTAGCTTTTTTAGAGCCGAACTGGTTGCTGATACGGCCTGCAACAGGCCAGGGCAGGCGGCCTTTTAAGGCTGCAAAGGGTTTAGCTGTGTTGGGCTCGGCAGGTATGTCAGCCAGTACCTCGCCCAGAGAGAATAATAAGTCTTCTATTTTATGCCGGTTTAAACGTAAAGCGGTCAGGGTTTCTTCATTGTTAATGATTTTGTTATTCAATAAGGCGATGAGTTTATTACGGCGTAAACGGTTTTTGCTGAAGCGGTTTTTTTGTCTGTACTGACTTTTCTTAAGATCGGACAGTTCTCCGGATTTTGTGACGATATTGTCTTTCAGTCTGGTTTTTTCGTCGACCAGCAGGTTGTATTCGAGGATCTGGTGGCTGCGGGTTTTATTCAGGTATTGATAATAGATCACAGCATGGCCCATTTCGATGGCATTTTGCTGATTTAAAAGCAGCTTGGCCGTGTCATGCTGGCCCATCATATAAGCGGTTTTTATCTGACGACCTAAAGCCTGTTTGTGTGTATTTAGTGAATTTTCGAGAGTTTTTAGTTCGTTTTTCAGTTTTTTTATGCTTTTTTTGTATCTGTTGATGAGTAAGTTGGTATAGTCGATTTGTTTGCTGAGCTGGCTGATCTTTTTATCAAGGGTTTTGAGTTCATGCCGTAGCCTGCCCCTTTGGGACTTGTCATTATCCAGGGTATTTTCAACCTGACTGATGTTCTCCCGGATCGTTTTGAGTTTATCCTGATAGCGATTTTTATCATCCGCGATGGCATTAAAGCTAATGGATGCAGTCAGCAGGGAAAAGAGGATAAAGCTATTAAAATGGCTAATTAAGATCATCAATATATTTATAGTAGTTATTAAGAAAATGAGTGCAAAATTATATTGCATATTGTAAACGATCTGTTTTAGGCTAGAAAGTGCTTGTTTTTATCCTGTTATCTGACATTTATGCCAATGACTGGTTAAAATTTATAAAATAAGAATAATTAAACGAATGAAATTAATAGCTTTAATTTCAATAACTTGGCCAGTTATCGCGCGAGAATCCGGATTTTATTGACTTACAATATTATAAAAAATTTGGATTTTGAAGAAATATTTAAAAATATTAATACAATAAAAGAAAGAAATACTTTATTATTTTATTTGTGTTTACTAATATTGATGCGGTAATACGTAGTAAGGATGAATGTAATATGTCAGCAGAAGTTATAAACCCGCCACAATTAATGACGCGTGAAGAGGATATCGATCGTGCTTCGCGCTCATTGAAAGCCATGTCGCACCCCCTTCGTCTAAAGATACTCTGTACTTTAGGTGATCGCGAGATTAGCGTTCAGGATATTGTGGAAAATGTCGGTACCTCACAAAGTAATATTTCACAGCATTTAGCGATTTTACGAGATAAGGGAATTCTAGCCTCGCGTAAAGATGCAAATCGTGTTTTTTATCGTGTTGGCGATGCCAGAACATTACGCTTAATCAGCATGATGCAGGAAGTCTTTTGTAGTACGCAGGGCCTATTTCCTGAATCCTGATTAAATTGTCATAAAATTTATTTACAGGTTAAGTTATGGATCAGATGCTGGAGTTTGTCAGCAATCATGCTCTTTTAAGTATTGCAGTTGTTGTTATTGTATTATTGATTATCAAAATGGAGCTTGAGCGAGTCACCGGTGGTGTCGCCCAGGTCAATCCTTTTGAGGCAATCAGGCAACTTAATGACGATAACGCTATTATTATTGACGTGCGTGAAACCAAGGAATTTAATGACGGCCATTTAAAAGATGCTGTGCATATTCCGCTGAGTGATCTGAAAAAACGCCTTGATGAATTGAGCAAATACAAAAATAAGACCGTTATTGCTTATTGTCGTTCAGGTAGCCGTTCTTATAGCGCCTGCAAAACCCTGAAAAAGGCGGGCTTCGAAGCTGTCAGCAACTTGCAGGGTGGCATTATGGCCTGGCAGAACCAGAATATGCCGGTAAGCAAAAAATAAGTCGTTTCAATAACGCCATTTGCTCGCTGATCGGGATAAATATCAATGCAATTAGTATGTCCATCGTGTCAGGCTATTAATCGATTGCCTGCTGGCCGTGATGCGGCGGTTGCACAGTGCGGCAAGTGCAAGCAGCGGCTGTTTCAGGCTCAACCCCTAGAGGCTTCGGCGGCTGTTTTCCAGCGTCATCTTGAAAAAAACGAACTCCCGCTCGTGGTTGATTTCTGGGCCTCATGGTGCGGCCCCTGCCAGATGATGGCACCTGCCTTTTCTGCCGCTGCCGCAGAGCTTGAGCCGGATTGTCGATTGTTAAAGCTGGACACCGAAAAAGCCCAGAAAGTGGCGGCGCAGTGGTCCATTCGCAGTATACCAACCATGATTTTGATGCAATCCGGTAAGGAAGTGGCCAGAACGTCCGGGGCCATGGATAAAAACCAGATTGTTAACTGGGTCAGACAGAACCTGCATTAAAATATCTAATAGATTAATTGAGAATAAAAAATGAGTGAGCAAGCAGAGAAAAACTTTGTGATTCAAAAAATATATTTAAAAGATGTGTCTTTCGAGTCGCCTGTTTCACCGGCAGTCTTTTCAGAAGAAAACTGGGCGCCGGAAATTAATGTGCAGCTGAACACCGAATCAAATGCATTAGCGGAGAATGTGGTTGAATCGATACTGAAAATCACGGTGACCGCTAAATTTGAAGACACGACCGTGTTTCTGGTTGAGCTAGATCAGGCGGGTGTGTTCACGCTGGAAGGCTTTAATGATGAAGAAAAAGCCGGCATGATTGGTAGCTATTGCCCTAATTTGCTGTTTCCTTATGCGCGTGAAGCCATCAGCGATCTCGTTGGTAAAGGCGGCTTCCCGCAGTTATTGCTGGCACCGGTGAATTTTGATGCGTTATATGCCAGACACCTTGAACAGCAACAACAGGCTGCCACAGAAGAAACGGCGCACTGATGACGGAACCGACAATTCAGACGATTGCGGTTTATGGTGCCGGCTCCTGGGGCACGGCACTTGCATTGCAGCTCGCCAGGGCTGGCGCCAAAGTGTTGTTATGGGATATAGATACAGAGCTATTAGACAACATGCGGCGCGATGGTGTTAATCAGCGCTATATTCCGGGTGTTAAG
>JAOUKT010000030.1 GCA_029882395.1 Gammaproteobacteria bacterium | reverse complement strand
ACAGAGTAAACAAACACCTTTGTAATGACTATAGACGGTTGATCAGGCATGCTAAAAGAAATTCAGGTAACCGAACTGCGTGTGGGCATGTTTTTACATGACCTGGATCAGGAACCCGCTCTTTTCCCCGGCATCAAAACGAACACCAGTATCAATAATAATATTCTATTACAAAATATTATTAAAACAGGTGTCAGCAAAGTCACGATAGATACCGGTAAAGGCTTCGACATTATTGAACCCGGACTGAAGTCACTTAAGCATAAAATTGCTTTTAATATCCCCGGTAAAACACAAACAACCGACTCTAAAACACCTCTTCCGGCTCTTAAGCCCAGCTCGATAAAACAAGAACTATCAACCGCTAAAACAATAAAACATCAGGCGACAGATGCGATTGACGCTGCATTTTATGCAGCCAAAATGGGTCGCTCGATTAATATCAGCAGCATCAGAAACTCGGTAAAACAAATGGCCGAATCGATTATCAGGAATCAGGATGCACTGCTGACACTTGGCCAAATCCGCCATAAAAATACCTATACATTTGATCACGCCATCAATACCTGCATCCTTGCGCTCACTTTTGGCAAGTGGAAAGAGCTGGACTATGGCGCCTTAATTAATCTCGGTACGGCAGCCCTGCTGCATGATATCGGTGAAACAAAACTCGATGACAGTCTGGTTAGTCACAAAGGCAAACTCAGTGAAAGCCAGTTCGTTCAGTTAAAAAATCATGTCGAATATTCTGTCGAATTGCTCTCTGCCAGTAGCCGCATAAACCCACAGGTCATAAAACTTGTGCAACAGCACCATGAGCGATTTGATGGCTCAGGTTACCCCCATGGCTTAAAAGGAAACGAAATTGAACCGCTGGCCCAGATATTAGGGCTCACCGACCTCTATGATTCAATGACAGCCGAAACCTCCTTTAGCAACGCAAGAGCACCAACACTGGTGCTGAAACAGCTTATGGAAAGCAGCGATGAATTATTCGACTCTCTGATTATCAAACAATTTATAAAATGCATAGGCATATACCCGGTAGGCAGCCTGGTCAAACTCAGTAATGGCTGCATTGCCATTGTTCATGAAATAAGTGAGCAGAATTCATTACAACCCAAGGTCAAAATGATCTATAACGCTCGCCGCGAGTATTTTATTCACCCGCTCGAGATAAACCTTGCCGAATTAGCTGAAAATGCTCATCAGCTATCCATTACCGGATACGTTAACCCGAACCATTTACACATCAATTTAGCCGCCTTCATCTAAGTCCGCTCTCGAGACTAAACCGCCCTGTTTACTATAAGATTGTATTTTGGCTAGCAAATTTATGGATTTCCGCTAAAATGTTCAATATTAGATATATTTAACATTGAATTAAGGGATATTAGTTAAAATAAAACTATGACAATTACTACAGGACGCAACCAAAGACGTTTTGAACGATTTGCCATCACCATGGTAGTCGAACTCAGCTACCCAGATGGCACCAGTCACACAGGTTCTACACGTAATATCAGTGAAGGTGGTATTTTTATTTTACTGCCCAACAGACCATTCCCACCATTAGGTGAGCTCGTTACTATCAAGAAACAAGCTAATCAGGATTCATCTTTCGAGCTGCCAAATGACACGGCTGTGGTAGTACATAAAGATAAAGACGGAATTGGACTTGCCTTTGTTGATTTGAATTTGGGAAGCTTTGCCTAAGCTCAAATAGCAATATATAACCACTAAAATGGATGACAGTACAAACACAATGAGTGAACAAAGACATCAATCTGAAAACATAAACTATAACGAATTGGTCAGTGAATTAAAAAACACACTGAACTTTCATCTAAAAGAGCTGTTTACCTCATTTTTCAATAATGCTGATACTGCGTTATTTGAACTGGCCAATGAAGCCAGTAATAGCGACGAACAAAAGCAATACTTTGACCTCTTACACAGCATAAGAACCGATAAGGCCAACCTGAGTCGTGGATTATCCGATGCATTGCGGACATACCTAAAACCTGTCAACGCTTTATCACCCGCGACCAGCGCCGGTGGACATGATAGCGATGATGACGAACTCACGCTCGTCAGCCAGGACAGTATGGACGAAATTGTTCTCGTGAATACAATCGCCAGTAAAACATATGACAAATTCAGTGAATCCATCGGTAAATTAGCTCTGCGTCTGGACTTTCTGGCAGAACATACACCAATGATCTTCAGAAATGATGCCTTAATCCCACAGCATTTTTGTGAATCCTTTAAGCAGTGCATTACCATTCTTGAACTATCAACCGCAGAAAAACTGATTCTATACAAACTGTTCGATAATGAAGTTGCCAACAAACTCAATATCTTATACGACACTTTAAACAACCTGCTCATAGACGCTGGCATCCTGCCAAAAGTACAACTGCATGCGCGCCGCACCACGGCTCACGGCGACACTCTTCAGGCAGCCAGCAGTGACATTCAGTCCAATATCGATTCGGACGAATCGACTGAGCCTGGTTATGCTGACAGCGGCAAGCCCTTTTCCTCCATACTGGCCAATGATCATTACGCAGCGGCATTAATTAATAAATATGGCAACCGCAATATTGGTGGCTACCCCATTGGCCATGCCAGCAAAATAATCAGGGACTTTATCGGTAGCAGCTCTGCAAGCGCAGGCTCGATTGACGGTGACCCACAGTTTTACGGGCATAAAGATGTACTCACCGCATTAACTCAAATGCAGGGCATTACTCAGTCTCAAATACAATCTTCAGCGCCACCTGTTATCGAAAGAATTGATGCCGCAGCAATAAAACAAGCATTACTCTCTACCATAGCCAGTCAACAAGGCGGCACGATAACCAAACAAATCAATCAGGTTATTGAAAAAACGATCGATTTTATCAAACTTATTTTTGATGCCATTATCGATGATGCAAGCATATCTGACACCATCAAGGCATTATTATTATCACTACAAATACCCGTAATCAAAGCCTCGATGCTTGATCAGGAGTTTTTTGTAAACGATGACCACCCCGCGCGTGAACTATTAGATAAAATTGCTGAACTCAGCGTCGGTGTAACAGAGCACACCGACCCGCTTTATATAGAATTGCATGTTATTATAAAATCTCTGCTTGCTGACTACGTCAATGATGTTAATGCCTTTGTCACTGCTTTAGACAACGTTAAAGACATTATCAGCCGCCAGCAGACGGCTGTAGAAGCAAAAGAACAAGAAGCCAAGGATGAGATCCAAAAAGAACATGCACGTAAGATCGTACTCTGGGAATTGCGCAAGAGCACACTGGAGAAAAAACTACCCTCATTAGTTCATAAGCTGGTGCTAAAATTGTGGCCCACGCTGATGTTTAATCATTACATCAAACACGGCAAACAGAATGATAACTGGGTGTCTCTTGTTACAACACTGGGAGAGATCGTTGACAGCGTGCAAAAACCATCCAATGCTAGCGAATACAAATCCCTTAAAGATAACCATGAAGACCTTACCTTAAGAGTCGAAAAAATACTGCAACGCTCCAAAAGAGCGAAAGAACATATCCCGGAAGTTTTACAGGACTTACGTCAAACCCATGCTCAGCTTCTGGATACCGAAGAATTCGATGCAGCACTGCAGTCACCGGAACTGTCTACTATGCCGGTTATGGACACGCCCATCTCTCCCAACACTGACGCCAGCTCAGCCGGTGAACACGGGCTCGACGGGGCATTTACCCAGAGCCAGCTGAAAGAGCCTGCTGCGCATCCCGATGAACCGGTCGATCTTCGTGCAAAACTGCAACTGCTACCCGGAGAAGTTCGACCCGGTGTCTGGTTTCAAATTACGCTTGATAACCAACACACTCGCCGGCTTAAATTATCCGTTATCATCATGGAGGAAGCATTGTTGGTTTTCGTCGATCATAACGGTGAGCGAATCGTTGAAAAAGATGCTGAAACCTTTGCTGAAGACCTGAAAAATGGTAACGCGCAGATCATTATGCATCACTCCGTGTTTGACCATGCACTGGGCTCTGTATTTAACAATATACAATAGCCAGCTGCCTTTAGAGAATGTTGACGCGCATTACTGCGCTCTTTTTGCTCTCTCGCACCAGCATTCAATTGGCCTTAATAAATGACTCAATTTCCTCTGTTGATACCGGGCCAATATTCTTTGCTAATAATTCCCCTGCCGGGTTATATAAATAGAATGTAGGTGTTCCCACAAAACGGCCGCCGCCAAATTTCATAAATTCCTGGCGATTAACCGTAATCAGTAAGTTTGGGAAATTAAGCTCATGCCTTTCAATAAATGCACGGGATTTTTCAACCTGATCAAAGCCGTCCATTGATATACCCAATACCGTGGCATCTTTTTCCGCATGATCATTCTGGAAAAAGGTCATGTGTTGTATTTCCTGATTACAGATATGGCAGTTATGAGCCCAGAAGACCACAGCGGTCCATTTTCCTTTACCGATATATTCATTCACATTATGAACATTACCGTCAACATCTCTGGCTTTAATGTCAGGAGCTGCCGCATAGGCACTGATGGTGAATAAACCCAAAAACAGAATCTGCACTAATTTAAATGGATACGACAACGCTCTCTCCTTAATGTGATATACGCTTCAAAACAATAAGAGTCTTTTCAGACAAAAAAATTCCAATCTTTTCTTTCTTTCAAGCATTTATCACAGTATTTATGAGCTAGTCTGCGCTAACTAATTGAGTTAGATCAATAAAAGCTTTAAAAACTAATGTCGGCAATCTCAAATACACTGCCGGCTTATATAATAGATAAAACTATTTTTTAAATGATAATGAAACTCATTTGCGTTTTTATTATCATTTAGGTATAGTCGAAAAATCGTCAACCAGTAAGGACTATAAAATCGTGTTTTCCGCTTATATTCGAATCATTTTATGCGCTATCTTCATGCTCAGTACTACAGCCGCTATGGCCAACACCGCAGCTTCTGAGGTCAATGTTTACTCAGCAAGAAAGGAAGCCCTGATAAAGCCATTACTGGATCGTTTTACCCAGGAGACCGGTATAAAAGTCAACTTGGTCACAGGAAAAGCTGACGCTTTGTTGAAAAGACTGGAAACTGAAGGCCGTAACACACCCGCCGACATGCTAATAACCACTGATGCGGGCCGCCTTTACCGGGCTCAGCAAGCCGATGTATTACAAGCCATACAATCGAAGACACTTGAGCAGGTTATTCCGGCCAATTATCGTGAGCCTGCAGGCTACTGGTATGGCTTATCGGTGCGCGCACGGCCTATATTTTTTGCCAAAGACCGTGCCAAGGCATCCGATTTATCAAGTTATGAACAATTAGCTGACCAGCGTTTCAAGGGACAAATTTGCATTCGTTCATCAAACAACATTTACAACCAGTCACTGGTAGCTTCTATGATTAAAGCCAATGGTGTTGAGAAAACTGAGCAATGGGCTAAGAACCTGGTTAAAAATATGGCCCGACCACCCCGCGGCGGTGATCGCGATCAAATTCGCGCGGCCGCTTCAGGACAATGCAATATTGCCATTGCCAATACTTATTACTTCGGCGCTATGATGGCCGGCAAAAAGCAAAAAGACCGCACAGCGGCATCAAAAATGGCATTATTCTGGCCCAATCAAGATACTCGTGGTACTCACGTAAATATCAGCGGTGCAGGCATTACCAAACACGCCAAACATCGCACTAATGCTATTTTATTACTTGAATTTCTTGCGAATAAATCTTCTCAAAAATGGTATGCTGAAACCAACCATGAGTACCCGGTAAGAAATGATGTCGAGGCAAGCGCTCTGCTAAAAAGCTGGGGAAACTTTAAATCTGATGCCGTTAATCTTTCAATTTTAGGTCAGTATAATTCTGAGGCTGTGAAAGTAATGGATCGAGCAGGCTGGAAATAATAAAATGCCGGGCGGATTAATCAAGCCGCCCGCTTTAATATAAAATAATGTCAGATATACAACCTCAGCAAACAACAACACCCCGCTCGCTATCATTAAATGCCCGCCTAAACCGCTGGCATTTATTAGTTCTGCTCATCGCATTTATTTGCGCCGTACCCGTACTCACAGTTTTCAGTTATGTTTTTCAGCCAGCTGGTGAAGTCTGGCAGCACCTGACCGAAACAGTATTATCAGATTATGTCGTCAACTCACTGATATTAATGATCGGCGTCAGTTTTGGTACCTTAACCATGGGCATCTCATGCGCCTGGTTAACCAGCGTTTATAAATTTCCGGGCCGCAAGCTTTTTCAGTGGCTGCTATTGTTACCGATGGCGCTGCCGGCCTATATTATCGCTTATACCTACACCGGCATGATGGACTTTACAGGCCCCATACAAAGCAGTCTGCGTGAGCTATTTGGCTGGTCATACGGTGATTACTGGTTTCCAGAAATTCGTTCCATCTGGGGAGCCACATCAATGCTCTCGCTGGTGCTTTATCCTTATGTCTATTTATTGGCCCGAGCCGCTTTTCTCGAGCAATCCATTGTTGCCTTAGAGGCCAGCAGAAGCTTAGGTGCCGGGCCCTGGAAAAGCTTCTTTCAGGTGGCTTTGCCGATGGCAAGACCGGCCATCATTACCGGCCTTTCACTTGTCTTAATGGAAACACTGGCCGATTACGGCACTGTTCAATACTTTGGCATTTCAACCTTCACCACTGGTATTTTTCGTACCTGGTTTGGTCTGAATGACAGCGCAGCCGCCGCGCAACTGTCCTCTCTCTTGTTAGTTTTTGTCCTGATTTTAATCACCCTGGAACGCATCTCTCGAAAACAGGCGCGTTATTTCAGCACTTCAAACCGTGAGAAAAAACACGCCAGACTAACACTTTCGAAAAACAAAGCATGGCTGGCAACACTCGCCTGCTTGATGCCGGTATTGTGGGGCTTCTTCCTGCCTTTTCTGCAATTAACGCAATGGGCTTTTGAAACTTATGAGGACATGGTTGATCGTGAGTTCTTTGTACTGGCCTGGAATAGCCTGTCTTTAGCGGGCAGCGCTGCGATTCTGGCACTACTGCTGGCACTATTACTGGCATACGGCCAGCGTTTACAAAATACCCGTTTTATTTATATAGCCGTCAGAGTTGCCAGCATGGGTTACGCGATTCCTGCTACTGTGATTGCGGTTGGTATCATGTTACCGCTGGCGTGGATTGATAATACACTGGACAGCTGGTTACGATCACAATTCGATGTCTCCAGTGGCCTGCTGCTCAGTGGTACATTATTCGCACTGATGTTTGCCTATATGATCCGCTTTCTGGCTGTTTCCGTTGGCACGGTTGAAGCCGCTCTTGGCAAAATAAAACACTCCATGGATGATGCCGCGCGCTCACTGGGATTATCACCCAAACAGGTGTTATTGCAGATTCATATGCCACTGATGCGGCGCAGTTTATTAACCGCTATATTACTGGTGTTTGTCGATGTACTGAAAGAATTACCCGCAACATTAATCCTGCGGCCTTTCAATTTTAATACGCTGGCCGTCAGAGCCTATGAACTGGCATCAGATGAACGTCTGGCCGATGCGTCATCAGCTGCACTTAGTATTGTTATTGCAGGTATAATACCTGTGATATTACTGAGCCGGTCCATTAACAAACAGAAAACATGAGCAAGCAGCTAACTTTAAAAAACATATCTGTTGCCTATGGTCAGAATACCATCGTGCAAAACATTAGCTTTGAGCTTGACGAAGGCCAGATTTGTTGCCTGCTAGGCCCTAGTGGTTGCGGCAAAACCACCTTACTGCGTGCCATTGCCGGTTTTGAAACACCGACACTGGGCGAAATCAGCATACGCAAACACATCGTCAGCACGCCTGACAAAGTACTGGCTCCGGAAAATCGCCAGATTGGCATGGTATTTCAGGACTTTGCGCTGTTCCCTCACCTCGACCTTGAAGCCAATATACGCTTTGGTCTTGATAAAAAAATGTCGGATACAGAACAGCATCAGCGCTGTAATGAACTCTTGAATCTTGTCGGACTGAGCGGCAGCAATAAGAAATACCCGCATCAGTTATCCGGCGGCCAGCAGCAGCGCATTGCACTGGCCCGTGCTTTAGCGCCCAAGCCTGACATTCTATTATTAGACGAACCTTTTTCAAGTTTAGACGTGGAATTACGCGGCCAGCTTGCACGCGAAGTCAGAGACATACTCAAACAACAAAACATCACGGCTATTCTTGTCACCCATGATCAAAATGAAGCTTTTGCTATGGCCGACTGTGTCGGCTTAATTTACCAGGGTGAGCTGGTGCAATGGGATTCACCGTATAACCTTTACCACAAGCCTATGACCCGCTTTGTCGCTAACTTTATTGGCCACGGCGTCTTTATCCCAGGTGAATACATCGGTGATCAAAAAATTAACACCGACCTTGGCATCATACAAGGACCGGTGCCTGAACAATGTAAAGTTGGCTGTAAGCTGGATTTACTGATCAGGCCTGATGATATTATTCATGATGACGACAGTCATATAAAACTTGAAATCATAGAAAGGCTGTTCCGCGGTTCTGATTTTCTCTATACACTATCAATCGCATCCGGGCGCAATGTTTTGTGCATTGCCTCCAGCCATCACAATCATTCGTTACATGAAAAGATTGGCATTAAACTCGATGTTGATCACCTGGTAATGTTCCCGCAAATAAACCATGATAATACGGCAGCTATTCAACCATGATGCAAAGTATTCTTGATTTTTTTAACGACAAACTCAACAGCAACAAAGAAGTCGCTGATGAGGATCATCAGATCAAACTGGCCAGCGCCTCTTTATTAATTGAAATGATTCGCATGGATCACAGAATTGAACAGGCAGAGCATGATGCGGTTAAAGACTTAATAAAAAAAGATTTTTCATTAAGTGATTCAGAAACAGATAATTTATTCCTGCTGGCTGAAGAAGAAAGCAGAAATGCGGTGGATTATTACCGCTTTGCAAAATTAATTAATGCGTCATACGATAATGCTAAAAAGATCAAAATTATCGATAATCTCTGGCATATAGCCTATGCCGATGGTGAGCTCGATAAATATGAAGAACATTATTTACGCAAGATCGCCGACCTGCTCCACCTGCCGCATAAAGAATTTATTAAAGCCAAGCACCGGGTTACTGCAAGCCTTTAAATATGACTGAACGTAACGCCGGCATCGCTTTGGACAGTGAAACCTTATACCAGCAGCAACAACACATTATTAAACCATCAGGATGCACCATCATTGCTGTTGACTTACAAACACCGTCGAACATAGGCAGTATTTATCGCCTGGCCGATGCCAGCGCTGCAACAAAAATCATATTCATTGATAAAACGGGCCGCTCCTTCAGCAATAACAAAACCGTTGCCCGCACATCACGTAACACCTGCAAAAATGTCGTTACGGAATACTGGGATCATGAAAAATTCCATGCCGATTATCAGAGCTTGCCCACATTAATCGCATTAGAGCTTACCAGCCAGGCAGAAAGCCTCTTCTCAGCGACCTTACCAAAAGAATGCAGCCTGCTTGTTGGTTCAGAACGCTACGGCATTTCAGACGCGATTCTCAATAAGTGCCATAGCGCCGTTAAAATACCGATGTTTGGCAACAATGGCTCGATGAATGTCAGCCATGCTCTGGCTATTTGTCTTTATGAATGGCATCGTCAACATACGGCAATCATTTAATATTAAACCAGGAGCAGAAAATGCGACTTTTACACACCATGTTACGGGTAGGAAATCTTGACAAGTCCATCCGTTTTTATACCGATGTACTTGGTATGACACTCTTACGCCAAAAAGATTACCCCGATGGCCGCTTTACTCTGGCCTTTATTGGCTATGGCAAAGAATCTGAAAACACAGCCATTGAATTGACCCATAACTGGGACACCGATCACTATGATATAGGCAATGCTTTTGGCCATCTTGCGATTGAGGTAGAGGACGTTTATCAGGCTACGGACGCGATTAAACAGCTGGGTGGAAAAATTATCCGAGAGGCGGGCGCCATGAATGCAGGCAAAACCATCGTCGCATTTGTTGAAGACCCCGATGGTTATCAAATTGAGCTTTTAGGCCCTAAAATATGAATTACACAATGGTTTCAACACAGCAAGAACTTCTTCAATGTTGCAAGGCGCTGGCAGGTAGCACCTTCCTTGCCGTCGACACGGAGTTTCTCCGTGAAAAAACCTATTATTCTAAACTGGCTTTAATTCAGGTCGCCAATGAATCGCTGACATTCATCATTGACCCGCTAGAGCTTGATAGCCTCGATACATTTTTCGAACTGATTAACAATACTCACATCACCAAAGTACTGCATTCAGCCAGCCAGGATTATGAAATCTTTTATAACCTGCAGGGTGAATTACCGAAACCTATCTTTGATACTCAAGTCGCTGCATCATTGCTAGGCTATGGCGAACAAATCGGTTACGCCAATCTTGTTAAAAACTTACTCGACGTCGATGTCGACAAATCCCAGACCCGGACTGACTGGACAAGACGCCCGCTTAACCAAAAACAATTATCATATGCCGCCACTGACGTGATTTATCTGGCTCAGATATACCCGATCATGCAAAACAGACTGAAAGAATTAAACAGAACTGACTGGCTAACCGATGACTTTCAACAGCTAACGGATACAAACCGTTATCAGGTTGATCAACGTGCGATGTGGAAAAAAATCAAAACAGCTAATCGCCTGCCGGCACAAAAGCTATCCATTGTTCAGGAGCTGGCTGACTGGCGAGAAACGCTTGCCATCAAACGCAATATCCCACGCAAACGCGCCATGACTGATGATGTTATTGTCGATATTGCCAATCAGCAACCCGGGACTATTGCAGAACTGAAAGAAATTCGTCAGATAAATGCGCGCTTGTCAGACAAAGAATTACAACAGTTGCTGAACTGCGTGCAAACAGGCATCACTAAACCTGAGTCAGAATGGCCACGTTTTGCCCGCAAACACAGCCCGTCTACAGAACAATCCGCTATCGTCGATATCTTGTCGGCTATTGTTCAACTCAAAGCGGCTGAAAACAATATTAGCCCGGCATTCATCTGTAATAAAAAAGACCTTGTTAGCCTGGTCTGTGGCAGTACTGAAAATGCACTTTATCAGGGTTGGCGAAAGATTCTGGTCGGCAATACTATCAAACAATTCCTTGCAGGTGATTTGCGACTTCATATAGACAATAACAGGGCCGTATTAGACTAATAGAATCAGCCACTTACTTGATATATTTAAATCAGTGTGTTAAATATATTCATATATCAAAACCAAAACGGTAATGGACATGGATAATATCTACCCTTTCTCTAAAAACTCACGGCCTGTCTGGACGCCTTCCTTGCAAGAACTTGAAGCTGAGATTGAAGAATTAGTAGAGATTCCATTACTGGGCTCTATCACTGCCGGTTCACCGATTGAACGGATCGTCGAACAGGAAAAAATTCGCGTACCGGCCAATATGGTTCGCAAGAACACCTATGCCTTGCAGGTGAAAGGTGAATCCATGATTGATGATAATATTGTCGATGGCGATATCATCATCATCAATAAAACTGAAACGGCTGAGAATGGCCAGTCGGTTGTGGCACTGATCCACGGTGACCAGGTTACCTTAAAAAAGTTTTATATTGAAGAAAGCGGCATCCGCCTGCAGCCAGCAAACCCTGAAATGAGCCCGATGTATTTCAAGCACAATGAAGTACACGTACTCGGCATTGTCTCCGGCGTTATTCGCAAATTCGACTGATTAAAAACGGCTTTTTATATAAAATGCATCTTCACCAACGGGTCGGCAAAGCATAGTCCTGCTGCTTTCAAACAGACACGAAAATGAATGGCTTTTTTTCTCCCAGCCAACCGTTAAGCCTGCAGTTATATCACTCGTCGTTTCTTCAAATGCATAAGCTTCAACGCTTTCATCCGGTACAGAAGTGTAAAGTTTTCTGTATATAACATTGATCGCTTTATCAGTCTCACCACGTGAAATGATTGATTTAACTTTGAACTTATAAAGACCGGTCTTGTGCAGTGCCTTTAACTTTGAGGATATGCACTCGATATTGGCATTTTTAAGTTTACATTTTGTCCCTGTTGATTTCAGATACATCGACGGATTATTACCCTGAAACCAGTTTTTGTTCATGATGACATCCGGGAAATCCACCTGGCTATCAGCGGATACGACCGCCTTTATAGCGGCCGGCTTTTTATTAAATGTTTTTTCCACCTCAACGGGAGCATGCACTACTGATTTTTTATTCTTCTCCTGCGGGTAAGCGGATATTGACACTGTACTGGAAGTGAACGCCTGCTCGTACCAGTAATCAGACAGTATTTCACTTTTTTTCACGCCATCTCCATTTTCATACATTTCTGCCAGATGCGCCTGTGATCGTTTATGCCTGGCCTTTGCCGCCATAGAAATATAATGAAAAGCTTTTTCCAGATTAATTTTGAAACCACCAACACCTTTATAATAGATCAAGCCAAGACGATAGCCGGACTCGGCATGTCCTTTATCCGCTGCTTTTGTGTACCATGCAATGGCTTGTTCTTTATTGCTTTTTACACGCTTACCCAGCTCATAGGATCGGGCGACCGTGTATTGTGCGCTTGTGTTACCACTTTCTGCTGATTTTAATAAGCTCGCTGACAATTCCGCATGACAGAATGGAATAGATATAAGCTGCACAAAGAATAAAAAAAGCGGATGAATATATTTTATATTTTTCATCACCTGAAAACCTATATAAGCCAAAAATTATAATAATTATATTGTTTTTATAAATAAGCTGATTTGATTATAGACTATCAGCCTGCATTTTACAGTTCCAACCTATCAGCAAAGACTGCATTCAATATTAAATCAATATACAATATAACAAGATAACTATTCTGATGGATCAAATCATGAAAAAACGGCGTCTTTTATATGTCACCAGTTTACTGATAATAACTTTGCCGTGTTTTGCAAACCGGCCAGCCGAGGATGATAAAGCCGTCCAGCCGCCGCCAGAGCATTCGCAACAGTCAAACATTGCGCTCCCGGTATCTGAAAGCACTGACACCGTCACAGACACTGTCGATGTCAATGATATGCCGTTGAATAATAATCCAGCTGAGCCTAACGTCTCGCCGTCTAACTCGCACAACATGCTGATCGACTTCCCCAAGAGAGGCATGACTATGGAGAAAGTACTTAGTCAGCTAGGCGAACCGATAACACGGCATCCCGCCGTCGGCAAACCACCAATCACCCGATGGGTCTACTCTGACCGCATTGTCTTCTTTGAGTACTCTCATGTTATTCATGTGGTCGCACAATAAATATCCCGCTATTAAAACCTACCCCTGTTCACAACATACATTCCGCTCTTCTGTCGCAAGCAGGAGTGCAGCTTTCTCTTAAGCGCGAGGATTTGAATGATGCGACGATACAAGGCAATAAATGGCTAAAGCTCAAACCCAATCTCGAATTAGCACGACAACAGGGCTACAAAAAACTGCTGACTTTTGGTGGCTGTTACAGTAATCATATTTATGCAACTGCCGCAGCCGGCCAGCGATTTGGTTTTGAAACCATCGGCATTATTCGAGGCCCTGAACCTAAACAATATAGCCCGACCCTACAGTTTGCACAAAAAGCAGGCATGCAGCTGCATTTTATCGACAGAAGCCTGTACCGGAAAATCAGTGAGCTGCAGACACAGCAGGCCATAAGCCGGCCCTTCCAGCCCGCCTACATTCTGCCTGAGGGTGGCTCAAATGCATTAGCCGTAAGCTCATGCGCAGAATATGCCCGCAGCCTGCCGCAAGACTATGACATTATCTGTTGTGCCTGTGGCACAGGCGGTACACTAGCGGGTCTGATACAAGGCCTGAACCACTCTAAAAAAGTCATCGGCTTTCCGGTGTTAAAAGGTGGCGACTTTTTATATTCAGACATCCAGTCCTATCTGAGCGCAGGCAATCGTCACCAGAGCTATAACAACTGGTCACTGATATCAGATTATCATTTTGGTGGCTATGGTCGCTGCACGTCACCACTTGAAAACTTTATTATCGAGTTTTACCAGCAGCAGGAGATTTTATTAGAACCTGTTTATACTGGCAAAATGCTGTTTGCATTATTTGATCTGATAGAAAAGGGCTATTTTCAAAAGAATACCCGGATACTGGCTATTCACAGCGGCGGCATTCAGG
Organism: Gammaproteobacteria bacterium; assembly: GCA_029882395.1. Classification (GTDB taxonomy): domain Bacteria; phylum Pseudomonadota; class Gammaproteobacteria; order SZUA-229; family SZUA-229; genus JAUVDT01. The sequence goes on along the minus strand of JAOUKT010000030.1, from coordinate 25,609 downwards.
GACTGGACGGTTTTCCGCGGCTTAAAGCGCGCTTAAATCTGACATAACTTCGGTTTTATTACTGCTTTATTTTTAGCAACAAACCATCAAACAAACAGATGCTGCTGCTCTGTTCATTTGATGGACGGTTTACTCAATTAGTTTTTATATTCGTTAATAATATCGCCAGCAAACTCTTCCAGGCTGCCAAAATCACTGCGCAGTTTATCTGAAATTTCAGTTTCATCAACTCTATTACCATTGAAACTGATCATCTTGTTGGGTTCGAGTGTAAATTCTTTGACATATTCTACAAATTCTTCATTGATCTGTTTTTTGTAGTCTGAGAATTCATCTTTGACTTTATTGGCCTGATCTTGCTGTTGTTGCATAAATGCAGCAAAGTCGTCAACCGGTTTTTGCTTGTGCAACTCAAAATCTTCACCCGGCGATTCGACGTTCAAAGAGCCTTCCTGCAATGCCACCGCTTCTTTACCAGCATCGGAATCTATAATAAAACTGGTACCACGTATTCCCAGTGTTACAAAACTGGTCTTGATTTTTCTTGGCTTTTTACCAAAAACTTTTTTAAATGCAAAGTATATTTTACCCCCTACCTGGGATAACCACTCCGACTTTTCAACCAGTAACGAACTGCTTTCATTGAGCACAGCAATTGAACCATCGCTAAATTCAACAACGACTTTACTTGCCAGCTCTGTCATTATCGTTTCAGAGGATTTAATCATGTTATTGTGTTGTTCAGGACTGATACTTTCGCCATTCTCAGTCAATATCTTAACATTACCTTCCGTTTTGATAATTCTGCCTCGAAAAGCCTCCGCATTCGTCAATACAGGCTGCAGTATCGCCATACCAAGCAGTAATAGTAATAATCGTTTAATTTTCATTTTTCCCCACTTTAACTAGCGTCCTCGTGCTCAACTCACACAATTGCTCAGATCTTTAACTGGTATGTTCAATAGTAGTTTGCAGCCGCAGAATAATCTGTGAAACAAATCACTATCTGACTACGTTTATCCCTATAATAGCAGCAAAGCAGCGACAAATACTCACTGATCTTAAATACACTTTAAAAAAATATGATCGACACAAACCTCATAATCGGCCGCCTTGGTAGCGGTAAAACCACTGCCATCAAGCATTTCCTCAAAAACAAACCTGAAAACGAAAACTGGGCCATTATCATCAATGAATTTGGCCAGATTGGTATTGATGCCGCACTGCTCAATACTGGTGATAGCGACAGTTTGACGATCACAGAAATCAGCGGTGGCTGCATCTGCTGCGCGGCACAGACACAGCTGCGTGTGACATTAACCAAACTGATCAGACAATACAGACCTGAACGTATCATTATCGAAGCGACCGGACTTGGGCACCCTGCAGGCATTATTGATTTACTTCGTGATGAATATCTACAGCGCATTATCAGCATCAATTCCATTATTACTTTTATTGATGTCACTCTTTTTACCCAGTCCTCTACAAAGCCATCAGCTAATTCAGCTCTTGCAAGCGAAAGCTTCAGCCAACAGCTCCAGCTCGCTGATATTATTGTGCTTAATAAATCCGATCTGTCGACTGACGCGCACTTTCAGCATGCAAACAGCTATTTGCAGCGTCTTTACCCAAAAAAACAAACTATCTTGTCTGCAACCCAGGCACAAATCGACATAAAATGGCTCAGTCACATTAGTAATGTGGAACAGGACAATGCGCTAAGCGGCCCAACTGGCGCACAATACCATTCAGCAAGCGATGCTTTTGATTTTAAGGGTTTATCAATACAGCGATTCCGCTCAGAAAGCGGCCATTACTTCAGCTTTGGATATATCCTGCCGGCCAGCGCTGTTTTTAACCGCATACAAATGCTCAACTTTATACACGGACTGCTTCAGGATCAAAGCATCTCTATTGAGCGCTTAAAAGCCGTTCTTAACTGCCGGCAACACTGGTATGGTTTTAATGCTGTGAACAACAAAACGAGCGTCACTGAGTCATTTTACAGAAGAGATAATAGAATCGAGTTTATTTCAGCTAACAAACAACTTTGTACCGAACAGATTGAGCATGGCTTTCTGTGCCAGCTAACCAGTATTTAGGCCCGCATTACAACCCCTTGTGCAACACATAATTTCTTGCTGGAAAGAAATTATGTGTTGCACAAGGAACTCTATTGCAGTTTTTCCCTCAAATCGGAATCGATTTCATACAGAGGATAACGATGATGAAACTTTTTATATAAAGACCGCGCCTGATCGGTTTCATTCTGCTCAAGTAACGTCTTTATCTGCAGCAGCATTTCTTCAGGAACTGTCTTTGATCGTTGCAACATATACATCGGCTGTTTTTTATTCACTACCACTGCACCGTTCACAGCGGCATCATTTGTAAAAACAGCCATTTTCAACACGATGCCGGCAACAATCAAAACGCTTGCGGCGGCTGATAAAGGCAGCAGCAAGCTGTTGCGTTTGACTTTATCACAGGCTATAGCCTGCGCGGCAGCCTGCTGGATAAATGCATCCGTCGCGGCCATAGGCGCCAGCGCCCCCTCGTCGGTTTTAGAGAGCTGATAAGCGTCGCTAACGAGTTTTTGTTGTTCTGAGATCTTGTTCATAATATTGCTCTCAATCCATAATCTCTTTAAGCCTTGATACCGCATAGCGCATCCGGCTTTTGACGGTATCCAGACTCACCTGCATGACCTCAGCTATCTGCACCGAGGTCAGGCCGGCCTCTTCTCTCAATAAAAACACGTCGCGCTGATCCTGTGGCAATTCATTTAAAACCTGCCTGAATTTTTCCATCAGTTCGCTTTCTAATACCCTGTCCTCCGGTAACTTCGCCGGGTCCTGTAGTTGTGTGTCATCTTCAATATTAGACATGATCTTACGAACCGATTCACGTCTGAAATAATCCTTCAGCGTATTATTAGCAATCTGGTATAAAAAAGTTTTGAAACTGGCCTTTACCTTATATTGCTGGCGGCTATTTATTAACTTTAACCAGACATCCTGATACAACTCATTCAAAATGGCTTCTGACACCGTTATCTGTTTAAACATATACCGGTACAATGCCACTCGATAACGCTCATAGAGCTTATTAAATGCCAGCTGATCGTTGTTAGCATAAGCCAGCATTAACGTTTCATCGCTGACTTCCTGCAGCGATAAGTCCTGAGCAGACGCTTTGAGGTCTATGTCGTTATCAAAAACAACATGAGACTGATTTTTTTTTATTGTCGGTATCATCACTGTCACTCAATAACCGGCAAAATTTGTCTGCTTATAATCTTAAACGCATGTCTTTTCATATAGGTCTATCTTTTTCTAACTTTATTGAAATTCCCAGTATATTGGCAGACGGATCTTCAGCACGGCTTCTATGGTATTGGTTTTTCGATTGAAAACCGCCGTACGATCATCTCCGATACAGTTTAAGCGATAATATCGCCAGTCTGAATTAATGCCTTGATAAGCCGAAATAAAGTCCTGCCATTGTTTCTGGTGTTGCTCGGAGGCCTCGACCACAGACATAAAACCTGACTGATTCTGGTTCAAGCTAATCGTTTTATCTGTCGCAGCGGCCTCATACATGTGCCCAAGATAATAGACCATTGGTCGATCACCTTTCGCTTGCTTTAAGTATTCAGTCTTCTTTTCTATCGTCTCAGGATAAGGCAAGATAGCCATTAATTTATCAGGCATCGGCGTTGAAAGCAGTTTTTTTTCAACATCTGACAGCCTTACATCTTTAGAGTCCAGACAATATATCTGGCTCTCGAAATACACATTCAGCACCGGGTGCACAGACCAGACATTCCAAACACCCCATGCAAGAGCGGATAGCTGCAAAGCCAGAATCACCGACATATCAAAACGAATACTGGGTTTGTCAGGTTTAAACACCAGCAACGTCAGGCCCGGGCCAATCACTATATCCACAAAGGCAATCAGTTTAATCCACTTCATTCGATATTCCATATCGAAGTAAGGAGCAGGGTACCAGACATAAATAATTAGCATTAACAAAATACTAAAAACCAGAATACTCAATCCCAGATGGATTAAGAAGGCATTTCTTTTCGTCATTGATCGCACCGATATTTCAACAATATACCGCAGGTTCTACTCCGGTTTTCAAGCACAGCAGCTGTCAGCTGAGCTGATGGCGGCAGGTTTATCCGCCTGAATATAAGCCGATATGACAAATTCTTCTATATTCGTACCCGGTGCCCAGTCTTTAATAAAAGATCGTGACTCGTCTTTAGGCACGATACTGATATTGATAAAGCCGCTGTGCTCCATCATCGCTTTTATTTCTTCAATCGTTGAAGCACCTGCCATACAACCGGATAATAATTCTTTATCATTTTTAATCGCTTCCGGTAATGGTGCACTGGCAACCACATCAGAGACAGCCATGCGCCCCCCTGCTTTTAATACACGAAAGGCCTCATCAAACACCTGGCTTTTATTGGGTGACAGATTAATCACACAATTTGAAATAATCACATCCACGGACAGATCGGCCACCGGCAAATGTTCTATCTCACCCAGACGAAATTGAATATTTTTATAATCTGTTTTTTCTGCATTTAAGCGGGCTTTACTGAGCATGGCGGGCGTCATATCAACGCCAATCACCTGGCCGGTTCCGGCAAGCTCCTGTGCTGCAAGAAAACAGTCAAAGCCACCGCCGCTGCCCAGATCAAGTACCGTTTCATGGCGCTGGATACTTGCAATCGCTTTTGGTGTTCCGCAACCCAGCCCCATATCAGCGCCTTGCGGAGTGGATTTTATATCCTCTTCGGAATAACCCATCCGGGTAGAAACAACGGTATTGATATCAACATCTGATGACACACCACAACATGAACTCTCCACACCGCAGCCGCCGCCATCGTTACTGGCTTCGGCGACTTTGCTGTAACTCTCACGAATCTGCTGACGAATTAAATCTTCTTTTACACTCATGTTTAACGCCTTCTGTTTAGTTTTTTCTCATCTTTAGAAAACAAGACAAATGCTCCACCATTTCAGTGTTCACCCAGCACTCAACATGCTGGCCGCGCCTTTCCATAATAATCAAGCCCGCCTGATTGAGCGCTTTTAAATGATGCGACAAGGTAGAAGCGGCAATATCAATATCTTTACCCAACTCACCGACCACAATTTTCATGCATTGATCGACCTGGCAAGCGGAACCAGTTTCGCAACAAACCAGCAGTCGGCTAAAAATATTCAGCCGGTTCGGATTAGATAAGGCTTTAAAGGCGCTGGACAGGCTGGCGGCATCTGTTCTATATTTCGACATGTATCGAACTATAGAACAGGTAATCACAACTTGCAAGTGCCTGCCCCCCCCCCGGTAGCACCTGCACTGGCGCAGCACTGGGATTGATAAGCCGATATCTCCAGCGCCAATAGCATAAGCCCGCGGATCTAGCGCATGCCGTCTTTTCAGCGATGTGATGCGCTGCCGTCTGGCTGCATCAAGTCTGCTAGCGAACCTAGCAGTAGCGCAGTTTTATTGCTGTCGAGCAATACTTTCAGCCCGCTGCATACGCCGCGTTTTTTATTAACTGACAACAATGCCGACTTCTCCATTTTGCCGTTCTAACAATGAACCTGTAGCAAAACAGCATGTCTCACCAGAGCGCTCGTCATTCGATATCGACAGGGCTTTTTTTGAGCCAACCTGTTTGGAACGCTACGCTCCATAAGCTAAGCATCATAATTTCGATATTATTAAATAAGCCAGACTCGTTATTCGATCATTTGCACTCTAAATTAGTGCCTTTTCACCATTGGGATATATACCTGGTCAAACCGAAGCATTATTATGGCGCTTAATAAATTTTTCAGAGAAAAATATGTTTTACTATTATTTAATGGCTATTTTTATACTCATGGCCTTAGGCGCTGTCAAAATCGATGGCTGGAGTTCGGCATTGCTGCTGAGTCTGGCAGCACTGGCGAGCAGCCCTGTGTTTGAACTGCCCTCTAAAAAGTTAAAATGGGCTATTGTCATCGTACTGACATCTGCCGCTATTATGCTGTTCCCCGATATTGAACAATACAGGCAAGCTTTTGAGCAGTCATTAGAAACTGCCCCGATTCCGACAAAGGATTAAGATGTCAGAGCAAGATGACAATTTTGAAGAGCTGGTGTTAAAGGAAAGCATCGTCAGTGCTGCGGGACTCAACTCCAGCCACCTGCAGATTGGTATTCGCGGTGACCCGTCACTGCGTGAAACCACATATGACCGCAAACGCTATAAAAGCCCGGCAGATAATGTCATTGATGCGTTACAGGAAAACCTGCTCGATTTGATGCTAAACCGCAGCACCTACCGCATCTACGTCGGTTTCAATAGCGGAGAAATTCGTACCCATTCCGTGTTTGACCCGTTACGCCAGGAAGTACACACGGCAGAAAAAATGGCCGACTCCGAATATATAAAACGGCAGTTTCCTGCCGTCAGCTACACTGACAAAATCCAGCAGATGCGTGAGCTATACAGTGCTTTGCGGGCCGGTGAAATCTACAAAAAGTTACCCGCTTATTGGCAAAACATACTTAACAAGCGCAGTGCCAATTGGCAGCCGATGAAAGCGGATGAGCTTGAACCGATTATCACGACCTTCAAAACCCTGCGTGAAATGCAGCAATATTATCTGCGCAACGTCACTTTGTGTATTGTGCAAAGCCTGGTCAGCATGCAATTTAACTGTGACGGCACTCAAATTATCAGCGCTGAAAATTACAAAAGTTTCCTCGAGAGCAACCTGCCCTGATGATAACAAGCCACACAATGCCCGATATTCTTTATCAGGATAACGACTTTATTATCTTAAATAAACCCGCCAATCTGCTATCAGTACCCGGCCGAGGCCCCGACAAACAGGACTGCCTGTCTGCCAGAGTGCAGCTGCAATTTGCCGGTGCTTTAATCGTGCACCGGCTCGATTATGATACCTCTGGCATCATGCTAATGGCCTTAAACAAACCGGCACAAAGCCAGATCAGCCGACTGTTTCAGGCACGTGAAATCGACAAAACCTACATCGCAATTGTCAATCAGCACCCCTCAGAAGACGGTGGCTCAGTTGACTTGCCAATGCGCTGCGATTACGAACGCCGGCCTTTACAAATCATCGACCATGAACAGGGCAAGTCAGCACTCACTCACTGGAAAATTCTGCACAGGTACCCGAACGCTACCAGTCGTGTCGAATTAAAGCCCCACACCGGACGCTCACATCAGCTCAGGCTTCACATGCTCTCGCTGGGTCACCCGATCCTGGGTGATAACCTTTACGGCACAACCGAGACGCACGCCATGAGTCCGCGTTTATTACTGCATGCCTCTGAGCTTTGTTTTAAACACCCTGCCAGCGCTCAAACGATAGCGATACACAGCCCAAGCCCTTTCTAGAAAAGACATGCTCAGAAGCGGCCACACCCAGCATTAATAAATCATTCTTATCGATGCAATAAATATTGATTATAGATTTGTGATCTAAAGCAAAATACTTTTCGCAAACAGGCCATGAGGCTGTCAAAGTCCACTTTTCAGGTATTTTGGGTTATGATAGGTCAACTTCTCGGGTAGTACGAGGCGACATGACTAATATTCATTTTCCAGTAGATGGTCAGGGTACACAATCACTGCAAAAGCAAAACAAAGTCAACAAAAGTTCTTTTCATGTTGATAGTGTTATGCCCGAATCAGAAAATAAAAACAAACAGCCAAAACAAAAACCGGCTGCTTCAGAAAATGACAAACACAATAACGCCGAAACTTCAGCCCCTGATAAAAATACAGCCGTTACACAGACGCCTTCGCGCAAAGAAGTGTCACGCAGTGAGGATCGACGGCAAAATGACCGGCGCCATAAAAACCAGCCAGTGTTACTCAATACGCGCAGCGAACATGATCGACGAAAGACTCCCGGCCAGAGAGAAGACGACGCCATACACCCCAACCTACAGTTCGGTATTGATACCAAAGCTTGAACGCTGGCTAACATCATGATGATTAACTCTGTCCGTATTGCCACTGTGCATGATGAATATGGCCCGATCTATGTTTACCAAAACAGAATAAGCCGTATTCTCAGTTTTGATGGTGACATTGAACAAGGCTGCATGAGCCTGAGCAACCCTGCTGAACTGATGCATCAATACACCCAGGCAATGATGACCGGCTTTTTGTTTTTATCCCGTACTGAAACCGCCACCATCATGGGGCTGGGCACAGGTTCCATGGCAAAGTGCCTGCTTAACAGTTTTGATGAGCTCAGCGTGCATGCCATAGAACTTCGACAGGAAGTCATCAACACAGCAAGAAAATTCTTTCATCTGCCCAATGACAGGCGCTTGCACATTCACACCAGTGATGCTGTCAGTTATATGAAAACAACAAAAACAAAAAGTGATATCATTTTCTCAGACCTCTACAACACGCATGGAATGGAACCCAGGCAAATCCAGTTATCTTATTTGAGGCGTTGTAAAAAATCACTCACTGAAGAGGGTGTACTGGTACTCAATCTGTGGCTTCAGGATTTCAGATCAACGGCAGAAATTGAAGACCTGTTATCACATGTGTTTGAAAACCGACTCATCAGCTTTACAGTCGAAGGCGGCAATACAATTGTCATAGCGTTTAAAAATGACATACCCTCAATTAAACATAAAGAGCTGCTGCACAGGGCAAAAACCATACAACAACAAATGAATGTGCCGGTAGCACGTTATGCCAAACTCATCTGGAACCAGCAGCAATACAAATTCGGCATTGATTAATGTTTGCTAAAAAATCACGCCTGCGATTTAACAGCTTTGTACCCAGCTTAGGCCGGACGGCCTGAGCCAATCTACACCGGTTCCTCGTCTCCCTCTTCCTTATCTTCTTCTTTTTCCATCAGGCTCAGGCCAGAAAAGCGGTTATTTTCCTGTTTTTCATCACTGCCTGTCACTGGCGGCTGAATGCCATCACCCAGCTCAATCTTCAGCCGCACATTATTTTCAGAATCGGCATTTTTAATCGCCGTTTCTTTACTGATTTTGCCGGCATTAAACAGTTTGATCAAAGCACTATCGAATGTTTGCATGCCGATATTTTCTGATTTCTCCATTATTTCTTTAATTTCCGCCACCTGACCCTTTTTAATCAGTTCGGCTATCATCGGTGTGCCCAGTAAAATTTCAATAGCAGCACAGCGTTTGTTATCAACGGTCTGAATCAGACGCTGCGAAATGAAAGAGCGTAAATTTAACGACAGGTCATTTAACAATTGTTGTCGTCTTTCTTCGGGGAAAAAATTAACAATTCGATCAAGTGCCTGATTGGCATTATTCGCATGCAGGGTGGATATGGCTAAATGCCCGGTCTCTGCAAAAGCCAGCGCATGCTCCATGGTTTCAGCATCGCGTATTTCACCAATCAAAATCACATCCGGCGCCTGTCTTAAGGTATTTTTCAACGCATCTTCATAAGAGTCCGTATCAACGCCAATTTCGCGCTGATTAACAATCGACAGTTTGTGTTTATGCACAAATTCAATCGGGTCTTCTATGGTAATAATATGGCCTTTGCTATTGCTGTTTCGATAATCTATCAAAGCGGCCAGAGAGGTGGATTTACCGGAACCGGTACCACCGACAAATAAAATCAAACCATTTTTTTTCATGATCATGGTTTTCAATATTTCAGGTAAACCCAGATCATTCAGATTCGGTATATCGGTTTTGATATTTCGAATCACCAGGCTGACTTCATTTCGCTGCTTGAAGATATTGACCCTGAAACGGCCAATACCTGGCTCCGAGATCGCCATGTTCATTTCTGGCTTGTGCTCAAAGTCTTTTATCTGTTCTTCATTCATCAGTTCATAGGCAAGCTTTTTAACCATGCCCGGCGGCAGCGGCTGTTTTGATAACGGTTTCATCTCACCATTAAATTTCGCACTCGGCGGCGCACCGGTACTCATGTATAAATCCGAACCGTCATGTTTTGCCAGAACCTGAAGATAATTACTAATACCGCTCATTGAGATAACTGCCTGCCGTGAGATTAATGTCTAAAGCTTAGTTCATCTGCTCGCTGTTACCAGCCCAAAACAATGTGTTTGCCGCAAACCAATACAATATCCTGCTCTCAGCTCAAATACCTACATTCGCAGTACCTATATATTAGAAAATATTGATACAATAGGGTATTGACTAAAACCATTTCAGGGGTTCAAACATGCCTTATTTTGTCTATAAAATTACCGATGGTGCTACCAACTTCATCAAAAATCTTGAAAAGCTGAATGAATTTGAGACCTATAAAGACGCTAAACTTAACTGCCGCGAAGCACGTAAAAACATGGCTGAACCAGGCGTAAATATTAAAGTCATTTTTGCCGATAATACCCTGCATGCCGAGGAGCTGTTAATGGAAAAACGCGACCAGCCCATTTTGCAGGAATGGGAAAAATAACTCTTAAATCACAATGGAAGAAAACGAATACCGAAGCGCTTATAAAAGCCTGAACCCGCATAAGTGTATATTTGAAAAAGCGATTAATTCAAGGCGCTGCCAGTGTGACGCCTCGGAACGTTTTAACCTGGCTGACCGCGAAGGGGTGGCCTGCGCTGATGCTTTATTGCTAAAACGCTGTGAGCTGTATTTACACACCCTGCGTGAAAAAGCCCGTTTCTCGCTGCAGTTAACCCAGATAAACGGCCCTTTGCCCCATGCCAAGGAAATCCGGGTGCAGCTGGCCAGTGTGATAGAGCTGCAGCGGTTACTGCATTCAGAAGCGATGACTGAGCTGCCAAATATACGCGAACTCATTGCCTCAGCGGTCGAACAGTACGGTGCGATTGAAATGCTGCCTTACGCCGAACTGACTAAAGCCATCAGTCAGTTCAAAAGCCGGCAGAAAAGACAAAAAAAATAACGGCTTTTTTAAGCCTATTGTCTTTTATTTTTTTGTCTCACCAGGCTGTTCAAAATTAACAACCACTGAAGACTGGGGCTCATCAATAAAACGCGGCCGCGCACTTTTATCACGGCCATGCTCTTGTGCCAGTTCGGTTTCACGCGACACCACCAGACCAAGGCATTCTCTGATTTCAAGAATCGTCTGCTCAGACAATGGGTGCTTGAGTCCAGGCGCTGTATAGGTGTCTTTGGCAACATTGCTCAGCACTTTTTTGACCATCTGGAGAATACGCTCTTCTTTTGTAAGCTCTTTTGACATTAAACGCTCCTATACAAACATAAAATTTAGCAGGCAATATTACAGCATAAGAACATGCTTATAAAGATTTTGAGACGATCAGTGACAGCTTCAGGCATCAAGGTCTGGAATCAGCTGATTACGTAGCCTTTCAATCATGTCTTTAATGATGAGTTTACGCTTTTTAATGCGCTGAATATGCAGTCGGTCGGCCGTTGGTATCTCATGTAAGTGGTAAATCACCTCGTCCAGATCACGATGTTCAAGCATCAGCGCCTCGATTTTGCGCTCGATCTGCTCTTTATCAATCATCAGATAGCTCATACGGTAGAACCCCATTCAATAACGCTCAACATTGTTCCCAGGGCAATCCGTGAAAACGCCAGCCGCCACTCGAACTGCGCTGATGCTTGTTGTCCAGCTCACCTTCAAAGCCTTCATCGACATGATAAACGTTCGTCAGCCCTGCCTCCAGCAAACACTGGCCGGCCTGTTTCGAGCGCTTTCCACTTCTGCAAATTAATATCACGGCGGCACAGTTATCGCCTTCTTCACAGACGGCACCACCTAATAACAGTTTACGGACTTCGGCAACAAAATGAGGGTTAATATCCCAGTCAGGCTCATCAATCCAGGGAATGTGCACGGCCCCAACAGGGTGACCGACAAACAAAAACTCCATCGTCGATCGGATATCGATCAGTATAGCCCGCGGGTTAGACTGCAACATATCGTAGGCTTGTTGTGCCGATATTTCAAACTTGTCCATTGGCGCTACCTCGCTTCAGGCATGCTTAAATATGAGTGATGCTGAATTAATACAATAACGCAAACCCGTTGGCTGCGGACCATCTTCAAAGACGTGCCCAAGGTGGGCATCACACTGACTACATACTACCTCAGTTCGTGTCATGCCATGACTACTGTCTTTGATTTCTGTCACCGCCTCTGCCGTCGCGGCTGCCCAGTAACTCGGCCAGCCGCTGCCAGAGTCGTATTTCTCAGCTGAGTTAAACAACAGCTGGTCACAGCATACACAGTGATAACAACCGCTTTCTTTATTATCGTTATAGTTGCCGCTAAACGCAGGCTCTGTACCCTGCTGCCTTGCCACCCGGTACTGTTCAGCGCTTAATTGCTGGCGCCACTCATCGTCTGTTTTTGATATTTTGCTCATGATTCTTCCGTCTCCAGCTTCAGGCTTAGCGCTTCCAGTTTTTCAGATGCAGCCATCCAGCGGTCTTCGGTCTCGGTTAACTGCTTATCCAGTGTTGCCTGTTGTTTCAATAATTCTGTCAAGCGGGCTTTATTCTGCTCAAGATAACAGCCATCGCTGGACAATTCAGCATGTATTTTTTCTTTTTCGACATTTAAATCATGCATCGACTGGTCAAGTATTTTTATTTCCTTATTCAAAGGCTGTAGCTGTTTTCTCAGCTCTGCCTTTTTTTGCCGCGCCTCTTTTCGGTTCTGAGCCGCAGGTATTTTATCCGCATCAGAGGCGGCTGAAATCTGTTGCGCTTTCCATTCTCTAACAGCCTGGCGGTAGTCATCCAAGTCACCATCAAAAACCTTACAACGGCCATCCTGAACCAGGTAAAACGTATCGGTTACAGCGGTTAACAAATAACGGTCATGAGAAACCACAATCAGCGCCCCCGTAAAATCCTGGATCGCATTGACCAGCGCCAGACGCATTTCAATATCCAGGTGATTGGTCGGCTCATCGAGTATCAGTAAATTCGGCTTCTGATACACAATCAATGCCAATGCCAGCCGCGATTTTTCGCCGCCAGAAAATACATTTACAGGCTTCAGGCAATCATCGCCGCTAAAACCAAAGCTGCCCAGATACGAACGCACAGACTGTTCTGTTTCTTTTTTATTGAGTTTTTGTAGATGATAAATCGCATTTTCATCAAGCTGTAGCTGCTCCAGCTGATGCTGAGCAAAATAACCAATTTTCAAACTCGATGAGCGAAACAGCTCGCCTTTTGTCGCCGCCAGCTCACCCGCCAGGCATTTCATTAAGGTCGACTTGCCCGCACCGTTGTGACCTAAGATGCCAACTCTGTCATCCGGTACCAGATGAAAATCCAGCTCATCAATAATGGTTTTATCTGCATAACCGATCGCCGCCTGTTCAATCTTGATCAGAGGACTGGGCATTTTATCGGCTTCTTTAAAGACAAATGTAAACGGAGAGTCGACATGAGCCGGCCCAATCAGTTGCATTTTTTCCAGGGCTTTTACCCGGCTTTGTGCCTGCTTTGCCTTGCTGGCCTTGGCTTTAAAGCGGCTGATAAAACTTTGAATATGTTTGACTTCACGCTGTTGTTTCTCATAGGCCGAATGCTGCTGGGCCAATTTCTCCACCCGTATTTTCTCAAATGCCGAATAATTACCACTGTAATAGTGTAATTCTTTATTTTCAATGTGCATGATGTGGTCACAGATTTTATCGAGAAAGTCCCTGTCATGAGAAATCAGCATCAATGTTCCCGGATACGATAATAGCCAGTCCTCAAGCCATAACACCGCATCCAGGTCCAGATGGTTGGTGGGTTCATCCAGCAGCAGCAAATCAGAACGGCACATCAGCGCTTGCGCCAGATTTAAACGCATGCGCCAGCCACCCGAGAAACTGCTGACAGCGGCTTCATGCGAATCCACTGCAAAACCCAGCCCCTGCAAAAGCTTTGCCGCCCGAATCCGCGCATTATAACCATCAATAGCCTCAAGACGGGCGTAGAGATGGCCCAGCTTGTCATCTTCCTGAGCAGACATCGCCTGTGCAATGTCAGACTCAATCGTTATCAGCTCACGATCCCCTGCCAGCACAAATGCCAGTGCTGAAGCCGAGGTTTCTTCTACCTGCTGTTTAACAATGGCCACCACGCTGCCATTAACAATATCCAGCTCACCCTGGTCAGCTGTCATTTCACCATTGATCAGCGCAAACAAAGAAGACTTACCGCAGCCATTACGCCCTACCACACCGACACGGTTTGCCGGATTTATTTGACAGTTCATGGCGGAAATAAGCTGAGTTTGACCGCGCCGGATCTCGAGATTAGTTAGTTTAAGCATATAAAACAGGGCTACATATTCATTAAAATGTTGATAAAAAACCTGGCCCGTCGCCGGCCAGCTAATAGCCATTATCGCACTAATCTTCAATCACATGTTCTATTCGCTGCATCAAAAGCCACTATATTAGAAACCACTAATACATACCGGCCATTACAGCCGTTTTTAACAGCCTTGGCCTTTTCTAAACACAGCTCTTTTAAATAGCTATTTTAAAAACTATTTTGCCCATTAATAAATGTTTATCGCCTCGAAATACGCCCGCAAAAACACGATAAAACAATGCATCAATTAAATAGCCACTCATATCAGTGGTTACATTGGCGCAAGTTAAACGATAAGATATTGATCTAAATTTGCACACTAATCATTAATGATTAGTTAAACATAACTAGCCGTTATTATTTTTATTAAACGTTTATTAAAAACCATAAAAAAAATATGACGAACGTCACAACATTGTTAAATTTGTCTGCTATAGTTATTACATCAATTTAAGCACGATTCTGTAGTTCTAATGGATACTCTGCAGGTTAAAAAGCTCAAGGAATAACAACAGGGTATACTGACGGAATTTTATGGCGCCTATTGACAACAAAAAAATCGCGATCTTTTCGATTGCCGCAGCCGCTGTTTTGGGCTTCGGCTTTAATATTTATAACAATCTCGATCAGGCCGACGATGTATCCTCTGCGGCCAATGCCACTTCACAACGTTCTGTTTCACAAAACCGATCAATTCGCTCAGAAGACACATTAAAATCTTCTGATCACAAGCAACAAAGCTCTTCTTTTCTGGCAGCAACGCAAGACCGCCAGGCTTTACACAACAGCAATACTGACACCGCTGGTAGCCACTCGCGTGATCAGGCGCTGGCGCAAGAAGAGGCACTGGCTAATCAACAAAAATGCCATGACACCACTATTGATGAAGTCGGTTATGTAACCGAAGCCTATAACCAGAAAACCCTTGATCCAGCCGCCGCCAACCAGCAGATTCTCTACCAGATGCAGTCTTGCAGCCGGCAGCAGATCGGCGACATTGTGAAAAAGATCTTTTCAGACAGCAACGACAAAACTCACGCAATGGCGCTGTTACTGGATTTAATGCCGCAGCTACCACGCTCATTACCCGTCATTCAAGCCATCAGACAACAGGATTTCAGCAATGATGACATGCAGGCTTTGATCACTATGACCAAAGACCAGCCTACCGGTGTGAAACAGGCGCTGGTGCCCAGCATTGTGAAAAATGACAACCTCGATAATTTCCTGGCCTTAACACAACAGGATAATTTTTTTAGCAGCATGCAGCAACGTTCAGGCTCCTACCCGACTGACGAACAGGCCAGCAATATGATTCAGGGCATGATTCTTTCACAACGGCACAATATTCAGCCAGAGGGGGCTATTTATAACCACCTGCTGGACACCTATCCGAATTCGGATACTTACAATCAATTAACTAAAATCGCTTTTACAACAAACCAATAACCGCTGGAGGTTATCATTATGAAATCATTATTCTCACGAATAATTCTGTCACTGGCTTTATCGCTGGGCCTTATTTCAGCTGCATCTGCAGCAGATATTGATTATGGCCAATCAGGTCCGATCTTTTCACAGTCTGCATACTTAGTAGGTGGTATAGGAGAAGTTGATACTTTTTATTTCACCAACAGTTCAGCTGGTACTTACCATTTCTATTCAACAGGTACTGTTGACACCTATGGTTACATCTTTTCAGACACCTATTCTTCAACATTAGCATCTAACGATGATAGTGCTTCAAGCTTAAACTTCTGTGTTGAAAGCTACCTTTACGCCGGTGAAAATATCACTATTTATGTTGAAGGCTATAGCTCTTCTAGTGAAGGCTCTTATACTGTAGTGGGTGCCTCTGGTTCATGTGCTGATTCAGGATACAATTTCGTTGACTCAAATGTTTCTGCCCCTACCGGTGGTACTGCTAACAGCGCTGATCCAGCTGAAGCATCAGCACTAAGCTTACCGGTTGTTTTATTCTCAGTATTAGCTTTAGGTGCAGTTCGTCTGCGTCGCTATTTTGCTTAATATTTGAAGAATAAGTAGTACTAAAAAGGCCCGTTAATTAACGGGCCTTTTTTATATCTAACTTTTTTTACCATCCCAGCCTGTTAATTTTTACGACTGATAGCTCTGTTACTATCAGAGCGACTCATCTGCATTATTAATAAAAAAACAGCCCGTTTATATAAACCTTAACTGTACGCTCTCTTTGAGTTTCATTATTAAAAACAACAAGCCCTCATATGAGTAGTGTCGAGTCGTTGCACACGTTTTATTTGATTGCTGATTAAAAATAAACTTGTCGTTTTCTATGAAAAATCCGACAAAGCTCACAAAAGCGCTGACACTGCCTGCTATAATCCTCATATCGATATTATAAATCGTGCTGTAGCCAGACGGATTTTCTGCAGGAATAACAACAAGGAGACACGCAGAAAACAATACAGACGGTTTTAAATGACGCCTATTGACAACAAAAAAATCGCGATCTTTTCGATTTCCGCAGCCGCTGTTTTGGGCTTCGGCTTTAATATTTATAACAATCTCGATCAGGCCGACGATGTATCCTCTGCGGCCAATGCCACTTCACAACGTTCTGTTTCACAAAACCGATCAATTCGCTCAGAAGACACATTAAAATCTTCTGATCACAAGCAACAAAGCTCTTCTTTTCTGGCAGCAACGCAAGACCGCCAGGCTTTACACAACAGCAATACTGACACCGCTGGTAGCCACTCGCGTGATCAGGCGCTGGCGCAAGAAGAGGCACTGGCTAATCAACAAAAATGCCATGACACCACTATTGATGAAGTCGGTTATGTAACCGAAGCCTATAACCAGAAAACCCTTGATCCAGCCGCCGCCAACCAGCAGATTCTCTACCAGATGCAGTCTTGCAGCCGGCAGCAGATCGGCGACATTGTGAAAAAGATCTTTTCAGACAGCAACGACAAAACTCACGCAATGGCGCTGTTACTGGATTTAATGCCGCAGCTACCACGCTCATTACCCGTCATTCAAGCCATCAGACAACAGGATTTCAGCAATGATGACATGCAGGCTTTGATCACTATGACCAAAGACCAGCCTACCGGTGTGAAACAGGCGCTGGTGCCCAGCATTGTGAAAAATGACAACCTCGATAATTTCCTGGCCTTAACACAACAGGATAATTTTTTTAGCAGCATGCAGCAACGTTCAGGCTCCTACCCGACTGACGAACAGGCCAGCAATATGATTCAGGGCATGATTCTTTCACAACGGCACAATATTCAGCCAGAGGGGGCTATTTATAACCACCTGCTGGACACCTATCCGAATTCGGATACTTACAATCAATTAACTAAAATCGCTTTTACAACAAACCAATAACCGCTGGAGGTTATCATTATGAAATCATTATTCTCTGGAATAATTCTAACACTGGCTTTATCGCTGGGCTTAACATCAATCGCTTCTGCTACGAGCGATAGTTATTACCAAACGGGTCCGACTTTCAGTCAAGCCGCTTATATGACCAGTTATACTTATGAGACTGACTCTTTCTATTTCACTAACTATGAAGCTGACGGCAGCTACCACTTTTATTCAACAGGTCCTCTGGATTTAGTTGGTAGTATATGGTCTGATACGTATATGATGGAGCTTGCCTACAATGATGACAACCTTTACGGTTATGATACAAACTTTTGTGTCGATGCGTATCTATTTTACGGCGAAGCCATCACCGTTAATGTTCAGGGTTTCTCAGGTTATGAAGAGGGTAGCTACAATGTAGTCGGTGCGCCGGGTTCATGTATGGATGACCCAAATACTAATACAGCTGGTATTTACGACCCAGGTTATACTGATCCTGGTTATACTGATCCAGGTTATACTGACCCTGGTTATACTGATCCAGGTTATACTGATCCTAATAATGGCGAAGCAACTATTGAAATTGCGGCTGTTAGTTTACCGGTAGTTTTATTCTCAGTATTAGGTTTAGCGGCGGTTCGTCTGCGTCGTTTTTTTGCTTAATATTTGAAGAATAAGTTGTACTAAAAAGGCTCGTTAATTCACGAGCCTTTTTTTAAGAAAAAAGTTGTTCACTTTACTTGAGATTGATAAAGCACCCTGGTTATTAATCAATTTAATATACTTAGCTAACGCAAAAACACTTTTGAACAAATCTATTCATCATCTTTATGAATAAACCCAGTATCCACAACATGATCATCTACAATATATCTCCCGCCACCGTTTATAACAAAACAAATAACTACTAATATAGGTAATATAAAAGCTAAACATACCTTTACTGACATGTTTTCGATGAAACGCTCTCTAATAAACATGACGAAGATCACAAAACCGTTTACACTCACTGCTATACTCGCAATATCTGTTAAATAAATTAACTGCGGTCTTTAAAGGGATCCATACAGATAGACAATAATAACGCTATCTCTAGTGAAAGCTGAGCTAATTGAAATGGAATTTTATGCGAAATTATTTCAAAAAAATAACCACATGCCTTGTCATCACTTTATTAGACTTTATTTTAATTTGCTTGTTTTATTTCCCTAAACTGAGCTTTTCTTTTCTGTTACCAACTCGGTTAAACAACACTATTAACTGTTTGAAAAAACCTGGCTGTTCATACTCAGCCGCAGAAAACCTATTCAAACAACTACTAAACACATCTCAGAATTCGGTTGCTCATCATCCATTAGCAAACCCACCTTTTCTACTAATCATTAACCGCTGGAGGTTATCATAATGAAATCATTATCCTCAGGAATAATACTCGCTTTGACTTTATCGTTGGGACTTAATTCGACGGCTTCTGCTGCAAACATAGACTACCCTCAATCAGGGCCTGTGTTTACTGAGACCGCTCATTTAGTTGGTGCTGCCAGTGGCACTTCTGATATTGATACATTCTATTTCAACAACCAAACAGCTGGTACCTATCATTTTTATTCTACAGGTACTACTGATACATTTGGCCACATCTATTCTGACACATACTTAACTACATTAGCCTCTAATGATGATGGTGCTGACAACCTTAACTTCTGTGTAGAAGCATATTTATCTGCCAATGAAGATATTTCTATCTATGTACAAGGCTATAGCTCTTCTAGTGAAGGTGACTACACTGTAATCGGTGCAGTGGGTACATGTGCTGATTCGGGTTATTATTTCACCGACTTTGGCAATCCTGCTCCTGTTGATGGCACTTATAATCCTTACCCTCCTACTTACGATCCTACTTACGATCCTACTTACGATCCTACTTACGATCCTAACAATGACCCGAATGCTCCTACTACTATTGAGATTTCCGCAGTTAGCTTACCAGTCCTTTTATTTTCATTATTCGGTTTAGCGGCAGTTCGTCTGCGTCGGTTTTTTGCTTAATATTTTAAGAATAAGTAGTACTAAAAAGGCCCGTTAATTAACGGGCCTTTTTTTATGCTTTAAGCGTTAAACATACTTTGCTAATTAGTTGTTATGTGAGCCGTCACAAAAGGGCAGGTTGCCCGACTTTCCACAACCACAGACATAGAGCTGTTCATTTTCTCCGGCTGTGTATTCAAGCGGTTCATTTTCCGTTCCCTGATGGCTGCCATCACAATACGGCGGCGTGTTAGTTCGACCGCATTGACAGATGTAGATCGTCTCAGCGGCTTTTACTTCGATCATTCTTGGTGAGCCTTGTTTATACATTTTTACTCTCTCCTTTTATACCTGCTTGCAATTAATCCACAAAGGGACCGTACTGGCGTATGGGTTCTGCGTGTGGCATGCCCATACAAATCATAAACTCGCTGTGTTCTTTTGCGTTAATCTTTAAAGTTAGACTGTCTTCGACAAATAATGCCTGATCCGCTGAGACTAAACTTTGTGCCGTGTTGATCTGCCCGGCCATGACATAGACAATGCCACGCATGCCGGGCTTTAGTGCCAGCTCATAAGCGGCATCTTTTTCAAGTTGCACATGCTGGTAGATAACCTCTGTTTTTAATTGTAACGGCGAGTTCTCTCCAACCAGTATTTTTACCCGGCCACCTTCAATAGTTTTAACCGGGAACTGATTATCGTCAACCTGCTGATAGCCCGGCTCAATTTGTTTTAAACGTTTTGGTAAATTAATCCACAGTTGTATACCGTTACTATCACCCTCTTCGGCTGGCATTTCTGAGTGCACCATGCCGCTACCGGCGGTAAAGCGCTGCGCGCCTCCCGGGGTAACAAAGGATTCATTGCCCAGGTTATCTTTATGATTCATGCCGCCGTCAAACATATAGGTTATGGCTTCAAAGCCACGGTGCGGGTGATCGGGAAAACCGCGGCCCGGGCCAATATTAAAATGATCCCAGAGCACAAACGGATCATAGTTCATAAAACCCTGCAATGGAAACAGGCGCTTAACCTCAACCCCGTCGCCTTCCGGCACCACGCTTACATTATGAATGCTTTCGGTCATTTCATGCTCCAAATTTCGTCGCTCGGTCATGCGCGGCCATGAAATCCAGTGCCGGTCCCTTGGGGATAATCTGAGTCGGGTTGACGCTGGTATGGCTGACATAATAATGGCGCTTGCAGTAATCAATATCAATGGTACCGGCTATGCCGGGCAGCTGGTATAACTCGCGCATAAAGTTCGACAGGTTGTGATAATCAACGATGCGTTTTAGATTACATTTAAAATGACCCACGTACACCGCATCAAAACGCACCAGTGTGGTAAACAGGCGCCAGTCCGCTTCGGTCAGCTGATCACCGGCTAAATAGCGCTGTGTTGATAAGCGTTGTTCTACTTTTTCCAGCTCGTTAAACAATCGATCAAAGGCCAGTTCATAGACTTTTTGTGTGGTCGAGAATCCGCAGCGATAAACGCCATTATTAATATTGTCATATATCGGCTGGTTAATCGTATCGATCTCGGATTGTAATGCTTGAGGATAATAATCAGTGCTCACATCCGTCAACTCATTAAACGCTGAATTAAACATGCGAATAATTTCTGATGATTCATTATTGACTATCGTACTGGTTTTTTTATCCCAGAGTATGGGCACGGTTATCTGCCCGGTAAAATTTGCATCGGCTTTTTGATACAACTGGTAGACATATTTAAAACCAAATAAATCATCTTTGTATTGGCCATCAGCACTGAAGGTCCAGCCATCATCGAGCATTTCGGCTTCAACATAGGAGATACTGATTATTGATTCCAGCTGTTTCAGTGTCCTGAAGATAACGGTACGGTGTGCCCACGGACAGGCATCAGAGACATACAAATGATATCGCCCGGCTTCGGCCTTAAAACCCGCATCGCCGGTCGGCCCGGCACTGCCATCGGCTGTTACCCAGTGACGAAAAGTGGACGCCATGCGTTTGAATTCGCCTTCACTAATCTCTTTATCAAGCCAGCTATCTGCCAGCTCGCCATTGATTAACATGCCCATAATAATTCCTTGCCTGATTTTTTAATATAAAAGCCCCCACTGCCACGCAGCAGGGGCTTAGGTGCTGTATCGTTACTTAGCCAGCTTCTTATCCAGGCTTAGTTCACCGGCACCCTGCACGGCTAATAATAATAAAGCGCCGGTTATCGCCAGGTTCTTCATGAACATGATGGATTGCATCTGATCAGCAAAGTTTGAATGGAAAATCGCACCGGCAACCAGCGTAAATGCCGCCAGCGCATAAGCCGCCCATTTCACCTTAAAACCTGTCATCACCATCAGGCCACCGGCAATTTCAAGAATAATGACTAAAGGTAACAATGCGCCCGGTACGCCCATCATATCCATATAACCTGCCGTACCCGCATAGCCTGCTCCGATCTTACCAATGCCTGCCATTAAAAATATCAAACCCAGTAAAAAGCGACCTGCCACTTCAATATATTTATCCATTGTTTTCTCCTGTTTGTTTTTATGTGATGCGATTATGGTCTATAAAAAACAGATAATAAAGATCATTATTTCGCCTTTACATATCTAAATTTTAGATATATCTTAGCCTGATGATGAATCCACGAGTAAGCCTCGACCAATGGCGCACCCTGCAAGCGGTGATTGATTATGGCGGTTATGCGCAAGCGGCGAAACAGTTACACCGCAGCCAGTCTTCCGTCAGCTACGCGGTAAATAAACTGCAGATGCAACTCAGCCTGAAATTACTGCATATTCAAGGCCGAAAAGCCGTGTTAACCGAAGCCGGAAAAGTGCTGCTACAACGCTCACGGCAATTAATTTCAGAAGCTTATGCGATCGAACAACAGGCTCACCATTTGCAACAGGGCTGGGAAGCCGAGATTCGGCTAGCCGTTGAAGCCTCTTACCCAACGCAGCTGGTAATGGATGCATTAAGGCAGTTTGAACCGCTGGGAAAACAAACCCGCATCAGGCTCGAAGAAGTGGTGTTATCCGGCGCCGAAGAACTACTGTTAAACGGTGACACAGATCTGGCGATCAGCCCATTCATTCCACAGGGTTTTTTTGGCGATGAATTGCTACAAGTACATTTCATTGCGGTAGCACATGCCGATCACGCACTGCACCAGCTGGAACGAAACCTCACCACCCATGACCTCAATCGTGAAACACATGTGATCATCAGTGATTCGGGCAGCAAAGGAATGGATGCCGGCTGGATCAGTGACGCACGACGCTGGACCGTCTCTAGCCCGGAATCTGCACACAAAATCATCAGTAATGGCCTCGGCTTTGGCTGGCTACCGGAGAAAGAAATAGAACAGGAATTAGACAATCAGACTTTAAAAATACTGCCGCTGAATGAAGGCAGGCACGAAACCGCAATACTCTACCTGGTTTATGCCGACCCTGATCAGGCCGGCCCGGCTACCCGGCAGCTGGCAGCAATATTAAAACAGGTCAGCGCAGAGAATTAAACCATGGCAGAGAGCTTAAAAGATAAATATTTGAATGCTGATTTCTTTTTGCAATTGAGCCGGGATTTGAAAGCCGCTTACCCTGCACTCAATCAAAAACAGTTTTATCAGCAATGCATCACACCGCTTGACTCACTGCAGCTGAAACAGTGCATTACCCATACCACGCTCACAGTTGGCCGACATTTGCCGGATAATTATAAAAAATCCATTCATGTTTTATATGATTTTTCACGGCTCATTGATAACAAATTTGGTTATATTTTTTTATCCGAGTTTGTCTCGACCTTTGGACGGCAAGACTACAAAACTTCGATAAAAGCGCTGCGTGATTTCACTCAATACTCATCATCCGAGTTTGCGATCAGAGAATTTTTACAACTTGATTTTGATACCACGATCAGGCACATGCTGGAATGGGCCGAGCACGACAATGAACATATTCGCCGCCTGGCATCTGAAGGCTGCAGGCCCCGTTTGCCCTGGGCAAATAAATTGCCTCAAATCATTGAGCAGCCACAACTGAGCTGGCCGATACTTGAAAAACTGAAACAGGATCCGGCCACATACGTGCAAAAGTCGGTGGCTAATCACATTAACGACATCAGTAAAGACAATGCCGACTGGCTGATAAAAAAACTGCAACACTGGAATACTGACACACCAGTAACACAATGGATAATCAAA
Organism: Gammaproteobacteria bacterium; assembly: GCA_029882395.1. GTDB lineage: Bacteria > Pseudomonadota > Gammaproteobacteria > SZUA-229 > SZUA-229 > JAUVDT01. The sequence goes on along the minus strand of JAOUKT010000030.1, from coordinate 1,625 downwards.
CACGGTTGCCGCACATTGATAAAACAGGGCCATGAGACGACGCTTTCGCTTTTGGGTTTTGCAAAACCTGATATCGAATTCAACTCTTTTTCATTGTCTACTAACAACATCGAGATCGGTGAGGCATTTGAATTTTGTTTCTCAGTGATGAATCAATCAATAAAAAAACAAAAACTCAACATCGATTACCGCATTCATTTTATGAAAAAGAACGGCACGCTTCAGCCAAAAACATTCAAACTCAAGTTATTATTACTGCCGCCATCTGCTGCCATAACGGTCTGTAAAAAGCATGCCTTTAAAATCATGACAACAAGAAAACTGTACCCAGGCAATCACAGGCTCGAAATACTGATCAACGGCATCAGTTTTAAAACGGTTGGTTTTAAATTACTAAAATAACGCGCTGTTAACAACTTTACACTTTTAATAAAAAAGGCCCGGAAAACCAGGCCTTTTTTGATATCAACTCAGCTCGCTTTAAGCGGCGCGCCCCTGCGAACGCCTTTGTGTTGAGCTTTTAGAATAAGTCACCTTCACTTTACTGCCACTGCTGTTACGGGCGCCAGCTGTTGAATTTGTGCCCGCGACTGCCTCACTGTTATGACTTGTGTGGTGACGTGAGTTAGGAGAAAAGTTTTTCTTGCCGTTACCGCGATAATTGCCCCGACCTCTTGCCGGCTTCGTGCTGAATGCCGGAATCGGTTTAGTCGGCTCCATGCCTTCTATCACACGCCGCTCTACTTTCTGGCCGGTAAGTTTTTCTATACGGTTCAGCACATCCCAGTCATTTGGACCTACCAGTGACAACGCGGTACCACTGCTGCCACCACGGCCAGTGCGTCCGATGCGATGTATATAATCTTCTGCTGCCATCGGCAAGTCAAAATTAATAACGTGTGTAATGCCTTTCACATCCAGGCCGCGGGCTGCAACATCGGTGGCAATTAAAAATTTCAGGTTGTTTTTTTGCATACGCTCTACAACACGTAATCGTTGCTGCATGCGCATGTCGCCATGCAAAGCTGAAACGTCGTGACCTTCGTCACGCAGACGCGTTGCCATATCATCGGCGCCTTTCTTGGTCGCCGTGAAAATAATCGCCTGGTTAACTTGCTCGTTTTGCAGTGAGCTTCGCAATAGATTCATTTTGTGACGGAAATCATCAGCCTGATGAATGTATTGTGTAATTGAATCATGTTTTTCTTTAACGCCCGCCACCTGCACTTTAACAGGGTCTTTTAATAACTGGTTAGCGACCTTTTCAATAGGGCCTTCCAGGGTCGCTGAAAACAACAGCGTCTGACGCCCGGCTGGTGTCGCCGCTGCCACTTTCTTAACATCATCCAGAAAACCCATGTCCAGCATTCGGTCAGCTTCATCCAGTATCAGTAATTCCAGTTTAGAAAAATCTATGCGATCAGATTTCATGTGATCAATTAAACGCCCCGGCGTTGCGATGATCAGATCAACGCCGCGCTTCAGGCTTTTTATTTGAGCAGGGTAAGGCACGCCGCCCACCAGTAAAGCACTATACAAACGTGTGTATTTGCCAAAGTCACGTGTGTTTTTTAATACCTGGTTGGCCAGCTCACGCGTCGGTGTTAGTACTAAAACACGTGGTG
>JAOUKT010000029.1 GCA_029882395.1 Gammaproteobacteria bacterium | reverse complement strand
AAAATCCATCTGATCGAATCCATCGACGACGTCTCTGAGCTTGCTATCGCAGCAGATAGAACGCTTGCCTATGTCACCCAGACAACTTTATCTGTTGACGAAACCCTCGATATCATTACCGAGTTAAAAAAATATTACCCTGATATTGTTGAACCCAGAAAAGATGACATTTGTTATGCCACACAAAACCGTCAGGATGCCATCAAAACGCTGGCCGAAGAAACAGACCTGATCCTGGTGGTCGGTTCTCCCAACAGCTCAAACTCAAACCGTTTGAAAGAGTTATCAGAAAAGCTCGGCACCACTGCTTATTTAATCAATGATGCCAGCGACATTAACCAAGACTGGCTTCAGGACATCAGGAAGATCGGTATTTCAGCCGGCGCATCAGCACCCGAAACACTGGTCAGACAAGTTGTTAGTTTATTGGAAGAAAGTGGCGCACACTGCATCAACAAAGAAGAATCATTTAATGAAAATGTAGTCTTTTCTTTACCCAGGTCCCTGCGCGACTAAAGACACCGCTAAACGCTAACAGCAGATCATGCGGTATCTCTGTCAGGGTTTTATTTAGCCCAGCATTCAGTCGGTGTCATCAGGCCGGTAGATGTTAGTACCAGTGTTGTACAGCCGGTGTCATCTGCCTGTGGCCCTGTACTAACCGCCACTGCATGCAAGACATAACCTGATGCATCGGCACTAAAGACAGATAATTTATAATAACCGCTGCTGGTATCTTCTCCACAAACATTGATATCTGAAGTATAACTGGCCGCATTGGTTCTTAAAACATACTGCTCCTGACAGTCAGCCAGCCTTCTCAAAGCGGCTGTCGCATCAAGTCGTGATGTGGATTTAATGTAGTCTGTATACATTGGTGTCGCGATTGCCGCCAGAATACCTATGATTGCCACGACAATCATCAGCTCAATCAGTGTAAAACCTTTTATCGCTCTCATTTGTTCGTTACCTACTCTTAAATTTCAGTTTAACGTTTATTTTTCATACCAGAATAATGATGGCTCAGTTTCACTAATAGGATTCTTCACGGTTTCAGTACCCACCAGTACTGCGCTGCCATCTTCTGTAAAGATCGGTGTAGCACCCGGCGGTATTCCGCCACCCACTTGTTGCTGGTACCTGTCTTCTCTGGTTAAATCATCCACCGAGTCTACCGTTTTATCGAAATTATAAACCGGTGTCGCATCCGTCAGGTTCATAAAATACACCCGACCTTTACCATCGACAGGTTCACAAATTTCAGCTGAGGCGCTATCCTGAGGAATATAGGTTGATGCAACCACCAGTCCTTCGATAATTAATACTTCTGACAAGCCTTTCTCGCCAATAAAACTACCGTCTAATTCGTCCAATGTAACATACCAGCCTTTGGATCCATTTAACTTTACCGTTTCTGCTGTTTTGATATCATCAGTGCCACCCTGGCCGATGGTATTGGCTGTCGCATCATACAAATCGCTTTCCACAGCGGGCGACAAATATGCCTCAGCAGCGGGCGCCTCAAACAAGTAATTGTCACGTAACATATAAATGCGATCATGATTGCCGCGCTCCAGTGGATGCGCCCGGTAACCAGAGGCCACAGCCAGTGCCAAATAAGGCGGCCTGTCAGGCTCTGCAATAAAGGCCACGTCAGGCGGGTAATAGAAACGTCTGTTATGAGCCGTTGCGTTATTATCTCCAAAATCAGCAATCCGACCACCGCTCACAAGAGATTTCAATGATGCACCAGCCGCGTCGCCTTTTTGTATATCAAAGCGCCAAATCTGACCACCCATATCACCGACATAAATCCGATCAAGATAACCATCGCCGCGAACATCCACCGCTTTTAGTCGCGCCGGAATACTATACTTCATGTCAGCTAAAACCAGATCAGCCGTGGCATCACTACTGGCCCACCACAGTCGTGCGCCGGTCATTGCATCCACAATATAGACAGCATTACCTATATTGTCGGCTGTTCTCTTTGTCACTGCGTCCTGATCTAAATCGTAACCACCACCAAAAACAACGACATGTTTGTCAGTATTCAGTACTTTAATCTTTTTAGCCTGGATATTTGACCAGCTTTGGCCTAACTGTTTGAAGTCACCAACGCCGCCCTTAATAACCCACATCAGTTTAGGTTTAGTACGATCGGTCACATCCATCGCGTAATAATGGCTTCCACCACGGCGCTGACCGAAGAAGATATAGACCTTATCATTAGCCAGATCGATTACGCCGTTATTGTTTACATCGATAACCAGCGAATTGATCGAACCATCAATGCCGTAAGCCTTACCAGAACCCGCATGGTTCTCAGCAACCACTCGCTGCAACGGCAATGTTTCTCGCGGTATGAAAGAGAATATCTCAGCGCCGGTTCTGGTATCTATCGCGTGTAGCACACCATCATTTGTGGCGACATAAGCCGTAATATCCGGATCAGAATTTGGATCAACAATGGTCTGAGTTGCATCGGCCGGATCGGTAATATAAGTGGCGTCATATTGGATCAATGCTGGCTCAGAGTGCAAAGGATCACCCATGACTTTACGCTCATCAGTGGTACTGCCATCACCATCATCATCATAAGCATCAAGTCCACGCGCCCATTTAATCACCTTATTACGAAAACCAATGCCGTCAGTTGGCGTGACATTAAGTAAGGCATCTGTAATTTGAGTATTGTCCTCATGAAACTTATGCGCCGGTAATGTCAGGTCAACCATCACCGGTGCTATTGAGTCTGTATAGGTGTACACCGTACGCGCTGCAACATGAGCTGCCGCACCGCCTTTGACTACTTCGCCGCCATCAGCCTCTCCACCGGTGTCAGTCCACCAGCTATGCGCAAGGTCATCAAAGAAGCCGGTTGAGACATTGATCGCATTGCTGTTTTTATAATCTTTTATGACGGGCAAACCGTCACTATCAAATTCCAGCTTGAAGCGTTTAAGATTACCGTTCCAGTGTGGACCTATACCTGGTTTAAACAAGGTAAAGTACAACTCGTTTCGGTGAGTGCTTCGATTAAACGCATTAATCGACACCGCTGGCGATGAGAAAGTGGTATTCACTGACAGTATTTCAGCAATAATCTTGTTAAAGATTTCAGTCAGTTCAGATGCGTTATTCGCCTGGTAATATTTGGCACCGCTCTGTTCCGCCGTTGTCCTGAGTAGCGGGTGATCACTAGCAAAACCAACGGTATAAGTCGATACAGATTGTTTGCCAGCCAGGCCATCATAAATATCATTTTCATACATATAGTTGGCCAGCTCATTCATGCAGTTGCCGCTGCAATTCTCGCCAGTTAATGCTTCTATTTCATCATCAGCATCACCATCAGAGCTTGCACTACCATCTGACAGGTAAATATTAAAATTTTTCTGGCAGGTGTATTTTATTGGTGACAAATAAGTAGAATTACCAGTACCGGCAACTGTCACCCCGGACGTATTAGAGGGAACACTCGCATTTCCATACTTAACATCTTTACCAGCCCAGTAAAGATAACTTTCATACAATGTTTCAGATAACGGTGTGCCACCACCATGATTCAGTGTTCTGACGCGCGATTTAAAATCATTTCTGGCAGTGGTGACATCTTTGACAGGGTAGCGTACCGGCCCGCCCTGATAGCTTGATTTGGAGTCAAAACGCATTAAGCCAATGTTTATATTATTTGTACTATCGACCACGCTATAGGTTACGTCTTTAACCACATCAAGCCGGCTAGGGCTCTCATCATCCGGCAAAACCGGTGCGACTTTTGACCAGTTCAGGTAATTGCCCGTGTATAAAACATAACCTCTGCCAACGGCATTCCAGTCAGCTGCATTAGTAGCGGTTGAGGTATAAGGGCCAGGCGTCAGATTGGCAATATATTTAGACGAACTCGCCGCGGTTTCTCCATGCACACCAGAGTCGACCTTGCATTCAATCAGCCAGTCTTTCTGATCTTCATTGATCACATCCCAGGTTTCACGATTTGGATCTGAGTTCTCTTTCCATTGAGCGATACGATCCTGGTACCAGCCATGGCCTAATGCCGGGCCTGTTGTTAAAGTTGTGGTTTGAGTAATAACTGTACGGGTATTGACTCCGGTTATCGTTACAACAGTGGTCTCAGATACCGTGGTGGTGGTATCACTTAACGCATCATAGATCGAAGAAATATCCCGAGTTTCTGTATATTCCACATCATCAGGCACCGATGGCACGGTGTTGTCTGATTTTTCAACCGGCGCGCTAACGACAACCGTCGGCGCTACGGTATTAAACATTGGTAAGGTTGTCGCGTCGCATTTTAAAGCCGAAAGATTAAACCAGTTATTTGTATCACAATCCGCCGGTGTGGTTCCGGTCGAAAAATAGATTCTGTCATCTCTGAAACAGCCACCACTATAAGGGCTTGAGGAGTAGTCGATATTAATATCATAAGGCAACGGCGTATTCACTTTGCCGCGCATACTACCGGAGGTATCAATGATAAACATCAGATTGGGTTTTACTTCTGCTGACACTGCGGCATTGCCAACATAAATCTCAATATCATCTGCCAGCGCGGGCTGCAAAAATAAAGCAGCAAATACCAAGCCGATAAACTGTGCTCTTATTTTTTGAATCAAACTTTTCATAAAAACCTCAAAACGTATTCTTCTACACAGTCAATTATCGGTTACAGCTTATCAGACTAATTTCTCTGGATTTAATATTGTAAAGTACTAAACCCGTTTTTCCTGAACATTTATTCGCCTGACTCAGCGCTGTTGGCTTGCCATTAATTTCTAGTTTGCTATTCGGGGTGATTTTTACCAGCACCAGCTCACAGCTATCACAAATGCGTCCGTTCACCACACCCGTTAAATCATGAGACATTCGGATTTGTAACGAGTTACTTTCAATTGCCTCTTCTATCATCACCATACGATTTGCCGAAAAGCTATTCGCTGAAAATAGACTGCACACAATCATCACAGCAGTTAATGTTTTTTTCTTCATATCAATACCTTTTTCAGCTGCTGATTATTTTGTACAATCGACGGGCGTTGTTTTGCCAACAGCAGAAACCACGGTGCTTCTCGAGCCACCTGGTGATAAGCCGGTGGCCTCAGTAACAAAGACATTTTGACTGGCGGCACGGTCAATACTATTGCCAAACCTGCGGGTGCAACCCATGTGGCTGGTGGTCGCCGTTGCAGTAAGCCCAGAAACCGGCATGACATAATTAAAGCTTTGTGGCACGTAGGTAACATTCGGGTCTGGATTTCTTAAAGCCGTATAGTCCGCGATTTCTTTTGCATTACGTATACCCGCTTCTGCAGTCTGGAATGCTGTATTTTGTTCCTGGGTATTTCTTGCGATCTGTAATTGCAAGGTAGTGTTACTCATGCTGGAAACCCCCATGATGGTCAGCACCATTAACATCACCAGGCAAATAACCAGCACAATACCTTGTTGTTGGTTTTTTAATTGCATCGCTTAATCCCCTGCTTGTTTTGAATAAATTTGTGGATTGCGCAGTTTAACGACACTCGACATCACCACCCGGCGAAAGCCATCAGTAAAAATTTCCGCCGGTTTACCTGCCATACTGATTGTTTGTTCTTCACCGGCCAGTAACTCCGGATCCTTGGTTCGCAACATCACCCAGAACTGTACTGACCGAGCGTTTGTATGCAGTCCTGGTGCCGGATCCACATAAGTATTGACCGAACCATCATTTGTGCTATCAATCCCGTACTGAATTTGCAGATTCTCTACCCCCGGCAAGAGCATGACATTTGACAATTTAGGCCCCACATCCAGATCCAGGCGATGCAATGAGGGATAGCCGTCATTTTTTTCGGTATTCGCATCGATATAATAAACGCGGGTTCTTAATCGGTGAATGTACCCCTGCTGATAGTCTCCCACTATCGCCGCATCGAGAAAAGTAGGCGCTGTTTTGCCGGTAAATAATTCACCGCTAAATAAATTTGAATAGACATAAACAACATTGTCAGCCAGTGCAGCTACCGGTAAGCGGTGAGGGCTGGCTAATTTGGTTACCAGAACATCCGTGTTTGGCACGTATCCGCTACTGATACAGGTAGCACTGAACATATTGCTGTTATTTGATGCATTAAAAGAAACCGTCAGATTGGTATACCACAAGACGCCGCAGTCAGGCGACTCAGCATCGGTGATGGGATCCATCGGATCAGAGCCTACCGTTTTCGGCTCCGACGTCGACGATGTACCGGTTGCACCTTTGATCATCTGATGTAAATTCGATTCACCCCAATAGCCGGCATGGCGCAAATCATAACCGATGGTATCAACCGCAAAGCGGGCATCATCGATCAAACGCGTCTGTATTTCGGTTTTGTCCTGCACTACCCGGCCATTAATATAAACCGTAAAAACACCTGCTATCAAAAACATGCCGATGACTACCGAAATCAATAATTCAATTAACGTAAAGCCTTTAGCGATAGCCAGGTTCCTGCTCTGATGTAGCATATGCAAATCTCTCATTGATGAATCATTGTTTCATAAAACATGTTTTCGCCACGCTCTTTCCAATACACGGAAATCGTTGTTACTGGTGGCACAACCGTGGTGTCAACGGTAATCGCAGCCTCTGTGCCGGTAGCCGGCAAGCCGGCATTAACCAGCGACCAGCCCCAGCTATAAATATCATTTGCAGCGAGTAAAGCCGGGCTGCATTCGACAGGAGCGGCGCCATCACAATTGTTATTTGCGCCGATCGATAAAGCACCACCCCGCACTTGTGCATAACTGGTGACGGCGGCGGATGAGTTTGCACGAATCCGCTCGATTATCTCTTGCACTTTCGTCACTGCAATGGTCCTGATCATAGCGGTATGGCTGGCTTTAACCGCTGTGGTCTGCAAGCCCGCCACACCCAGCAGGCCAATAGAAAGAATCAGAAAAGCCAGCAAGACTTCAATCAAACCAAAACCAGATTGTTTTTGTATTTTCATATATCTTTTTCTCAAACTATTAGACAGCTGTGGCTGCATATTCTAAATGCCACTATTACATGTGATATGTGCACCCAGCGTATCTGAGTCACGGCTTGAATAAATTCGGCCGGATGTATGCATCATGACACCGCGGATTTTGGTGTTATCACCCGGTATACAAAACACAAAAATGCCCGACTGATTGGTACCGTTAATATCCATAGGCTCACCTCGTGGCGGTGCGAATGAAACATACCCCACAATGGTTTGCGGGTCGCCGGCACGCAACACAGCAGGTCTTAAGGTTAGCTGGTTACTCGCTATCGACGGGAACTGCTTTAATAAATTATCAGTCCCGGGAGTAAAGACCGCATCATTATTCGTATCGTGAAACACGACCCAGCCATCCAGCCAGTCATTAGCGGTGGTGGAACAGATCGGTGCAGCCGTCATGGCGCTTGTGCTTGCACACAATACAACACGGTCAGAAAGCTTGATCGATTCACTGCGTGTGTACTGTAACGCCGTCACCAGATCATTATTCCTCGAGGTTATTTCGTTGTTACGCAATATCGACTGCATGCCCGGAAGCGCCATGGTCATCAAAATACTAAAGACTGCAATAACAATCAGTGCCTCGAGCAGGGTAAACGCTTGAATTTTATTTTTCATAGTTAATTTATAACACATCAGAAGTCCATCACCTTGGCAGGAGCAGTCAACGAGAAACAAGCACAGATAAGCGGTAATAACCTGTCAGGTTATTTTACAAATATCGGCTTTAGCCGTCATCAGGGCAACCCGACCGGTAAACCGTAACGGGTATGTAATGCCGTGTAAATTAGTGCTCAGCCTCTATAGCATAGCTGCCAGGATCAAACAGGGGTTCACGCTGGAGCATAATATCGGCGGCCAATCGGGCACTCGCCAGCCCCAGCACCACACCGTTTCGAAAATGCCCGGCATTAAAAAACAGGCCCTGTACCGCCGGGTGTTTTCCAATATAGGGCACACCATTGCCAGAACCGGGGCGCAAACCCGCCCAGTGATGCTCAACCTCAAGACCTGCCAATGCGGGCATCATTTCAATAGCGGCCTGATACAGCTGCTGTTTTGCATTTTCTGTCAGTTCTTTTTTAAAATCAGTATGCTCAAGCGTACTGCCGACTAAGATACGCCCGTCCTGGCGGGGAATAATATACCGTCCTGCCGATAACACGATGCGCTTGACCTGCCCCGGCACACCTTTTAAGAGAATCATCTGGCCTTTCACAGGCTCGATCGTTGTCTCTAACTTGAGTTGTTTGAGGATTTGCCCACTCCAGGCACCACCGGCAATTAACACCTGCTCGGCGTCATAGTGCTTATCCCCGACGCTGACCCCCTGAACCCTGTCATTTTTTATTCGAATAGCACTGACTGGTGAATGCTCAAACAAACTGATTTTACGGCGCGCGATAACCGCACTCATGGCTTTGACCAGCCTCGGGTTTCTAAGCTGAGCTACCTCGGGTAACCAAAGCGCTGCTTTAGCCTGCCGATTGAGGGCCGGCTCACACTGCTGTGTTTGCTCGGCATTGAGTTTTTGCACATCCACTTGCCAGCGTCTTGCCCATTCAATCGCTTGATTGGCTTCATCCTGATCTAAAACCAGCAAACCATTTTTATGATATTGAGGATCGATGCCCGATTCCAGCTGTAGTCTGTCCAGCAGCGCCGGGTAGTGCTGCTGGCCATACTGCGCTAATTGTGACACCGCATCTGGATATCGCCAGGGGTAAAGTGGTGAAATAATGCCGCCGCCGGCCCAGGATGATTCAGCGCCCAGCCTGTCACGTTCTAACAAAATAACACGGGCGCCCGCCTGTTCTAACTCCAGTGCAGTTAGAACACCGCTGATGCCCGCACCAACTACAATACAGTCTGCCATCGTTTTGACTTTCACCTTAAATACGCCGAAAAACGACAACGCACTCTAAATTTTCAGTTTAAAAAAGCATTATTGCTAAAATCTTCTCAGAGATAAAGCCGAGCCTGTTTAAGTAGCCATAAAAGTTATTGCGACATGAATATTTTGTTTTACAAAATCGCTACACTTTCGTCATATTTTGTAAACACTCCGGTAACTGATTTGCGTTATTCTTTATCTGTCACGGAATATAAAACCTGGAGGGCCGGTAACGGTTTTTTGTTATGGATAATTATACAACACTCAGTCAATTTAAAAGAGCCGGTTCCCAAGCCAGGGAAAGCCAGGCTAAAAACTACGACATCAAACTTACTCTGACCCGGGAACAAATCAGTAACATACTGGACTACCATCTTCTGCAGAAAATAGAGCAGCACAATGGCGCGACGGAAGACTGCCTGACAATTGCCGAGTCTATTAAAGCCTCTCAGCTAAGCGAGCAGTTTTGTCGCTTTTTCACCGCAGAATTGAGCCCGTTACTGAATCAATTAATGCAGCAAGACACGGATAGCTACGCTATTACAAACTTTCATCATCGCATGCTGCGAAAAATTGCAAATAATGGTTTTTCTAAAAAATCGGCCTGAATACTGCTCAGCCAGCCTCTTCAGATATAGCCCCTTACAGAGACTTTAGTGTACAATGCCTGCCTCAAAGAAGCAGGCTACATTATGAATATCATTCTCAATGGAAAATCACTGTCCGTTGCCGATCAATGCACGATCAGCGATCTTATTGAGCAACTAGAATTGACTGAAAAGCGTCTTGCTGTTGAAGTCAATCTCGATATCATTCCCCGTAGCGAACACAATATGCACCAGCTTAATGCCAATGACAAGGTCGAAATTGTTCATGCTATTGGTGGCGGCTGCAGCCATCATGAAGACGACAAGTAAACTGATAAATTTATAGAGACTGTTACAATGAATGATCCCTTAATTATTGCCGGTGTTGAATACAAGAGTCGCTTGCTGGTAGGTACCGGCAAATACAAAGACATGCAAGAAAGCAAACTGGCAACCGAAGCCAGCGAAGCCGAGATTGTGACCATTGCCATCCGTCGCAGCAACATTGGCCAGAACCCTGATGAACCCAATTTGCTCGATATATTGCCGCTGGACAAATACACATTATTACCCAATACCGCCGGATGTTATAACGTCGATGACGCCGTGCGCACTTGCCGGCTGGCACGTGAATTACTCGACGGCCATGATCTGGTAAAGCTGGAAGTCCTGGGTGATGAAAAAACCCTGTTTCCTGATGTCAGCGCCACTCTGGAAGCGGCTGAGATTCTGGTCAAAGATGGTTTTAAAGTCATGGTCTACACCAACGACGACCCGATCATGGCCAAACGGCTGGAAGAAGCCGGCTGTGTTGCGGTAATGCCACTGGCTGCACCGATTGGCTCGGGCCTGGGTATTCGCAACCCCTACAATATTCTGGAAATTGTTGATAATGCCAAGGTGCCTGTTTTAGTCGATGCCGGTGTCGGCACAGCATCGGATGCCGCGTTAGCGATGGAGCTGGGTGTCGATGGCATCTTAATGAATACCGCTATCGCCGCCGCACAAGACCCGGTGATGATGGCCCATGCCATGAAAAACGCGACGATTGCCGGCCGCCAGGCCTTTAAAGCCGGGCGTATGCCACGTAAACGTTACGCCTCTGCCTCTTCGCCAATTGACGGTACTTTTTTCTAATCCACTACGCTTACATTTATCGTCAATTATCATGTCTGACATCATTCAAAGAACCGTTAAAAGCTTTATCTTACGCCAGGGTCGCCTGACCCAGGGCCAGCAACGGGCGCTGGATCAACAGTGGCCCGTTTTTGGTATCGACTATGAAGAAAAATTGCTCGATTTCAAAACACTGTTTGGCAATGATCAGCCGGTCGTGCTTGAGATTGGTTTCGGTAATGGTGACTCATTGGCACAAATGGCCATCGAAAGCCCGGATCAAAACTTTATCGGCATCGAAGTACACCGCCCCGGGGTAGGCCATCTGTTACATCTGAGCCTTAAGCACGGCATTAAAAATCTCCGGGTGATGAACCATGATGCTATCGATATATTGCAAAACCAGATTCCAGCTAACAGCCTGAGCCGGGTACAGCTTTACTTCCCTGATCCCTGGCATAAAACTAAACACAATAAACGTCGCATCGTGCAAACTGAATTTCTCGACAGACTGGCTGTGTTGCTGCAAAAGGACGGTCAGATTCACTTTGCCACCGACTGGAAAGACTACGCCAGGCACATGATGAAAACCCTGGAAAAGCATGCCGCCTTTTCTAATAACGCCGGCAGCCAGCAGTTCAGCCCAAAACCGGACTACCGGCCGGTTACAAAATTTGAGCGTCGCGGGCAACGCCTTGGCCATGGCGTCTGGGATCTTATTTTTACTGTCAATGATCAATAAACCGCTATGCTATCCGGCCTTTAGGCCCTGACTAACGCCATATTGCCCTCAAGCGTGCTTAAATTCCCTGTTACGGCGCTAAGTGATACCATCCATAAAAAATAATATCCGAGACAAACCGTATATGAAGCTTTTCAATGGCCTGCATTTTAATAATCTCAAAGGTGACTTCACTGGCGGACTGGCGGCCGCTGTGGTTGCACTGCCCTTAGCCATAGCTTTTGGTGTCTTCTCCGGAGCAGGCCCAATGTCGGGCATCATTGCAGCTGTTTTTGTCGGCTTTTTTGCTTCCCTGACCGGTAGCACGGCGAGCCAGATTTCAGGTCCTACCGGGCCAATGACTGTGCTGATGATGCTCATCTTTATGCAATACACCACAGTCGATCCGCTACACGGCATCGCCATCAGCTTTACAGTGGTCATGCTAGGCGGCGTCTTTTTGATTTTATTTGGTGTCTTTAAAATCAGTCAGTACATTAATATGATCCCACACTCAGTGATCTCAGGACTGATGAGCGGACTGGGCCTGACCATCATTCTGCTTCAGCTTGGCCCACTGCTTGGACACGCCAGCGCTGACTCACTCTGGCAATCGATCTTACAGTTACCCGGTGCCATCGCACACCCGGCAACCGAAACAGCCATCATTGGCATCCTGGCACTGGTTCTGATGTACCTGCAGCCCAAAAGTATCGGCAAATACATACCCTCACCCCTGACTACACTGCTGATCGGCACCACGAGCTATCTTTTACTTTTCCCCGACAGCATGATCAAAACCATCGGTGAAACCGCCATCAACCTGCCGCTGCCACAATGGCCGGTCGTCAATACCGACTTACTGCTTGATATGCTCAAGTCTGCCCTGGCACTGGCAATTCTCGGCACTATCGACACGCTAATGACCTCGTTAGTGGCTGATAATATCAGCCGTGACCGGCATGACTCAGACCGTGAACTGATAGGCCAGGGTATTGCCAATATCGCATCGGGTGCTTTTAGTGGCATAGCCGGTGCCGGTGCCAGCATGCGTACCGTGATAAATGTACGCCACGGCGGCCAGACCGCCTTATCGGGTATTTTTCACTCGTTAATTGTGCTGCTGCTGGTGCTGTTATTTGGTCAGTTCATAGAACTGGTACCACATGCCGTGCTGGCAGCGATCCTGATCAAAGTAGCCAGTGACCTGGTTGACTGGGATTATATGAAACGCCTGCACAAAGCCCCAAAACCAGCGATTATTATCATGTTCAGCGTGCTGTTATTAACACTTTTTGTCGACCTGATGATTGCAATCGGCACCGGCATTACCCTTGCCAGCCTGATGTTTATGAAACGCATGTCTGATCTGCAGCTTGAAAAAACCTCTACCATTACACACCCGGAAGATGAGCACCCGTTATCCAGCGCTGAAAGCCAGTATTTACAACAGGCGCAGGGACGCATTTTATTATTCCATGTCAGCGGCCCAATGAGCTTTGGCGCCGCCAAATCGATGGTTAAAAGAGTCTCCTCGGTTGATAACTATGAAGCCCTGGTACTGGATCTGAGTGATGTGCCGATCATTGATTTCTCATCATCCGTGGCCATTGAAGACATTATTCTGGATGCACAGGAAGCCGGCCACCATATATTTATATGCGGCGCCAGTGAGTCCATTAAACAGACCTTAAGCCGGCAAGGCATCATCGAACTTTTATTACAGGACCACCAATACGAAAGCCGGCTTGATGCCTTAAAACATGCCAGCGATTTACTAAATCAGGCACAGTAAGACACGACCGAAGCGTTTTGGCTTGCAGAGAATGCCCCCTCAAGGGATAATGTCGCCCCTTGAGACACGCTATAAAAACCAGAAATCGGCCAAAATGGTCTTTAGAAATTGCTGGTATACGACTTCCAGACCTTGTCAGAGCAACCTTTTGCCAGAGCAGGGCCTATTATAATAAATTGTAACAATTTATAAGAATTAATCATTTTTGGAGACCTAGATGTCTGTTAAACATCCTATCGTTGCTGTCACCGGTTCATCTGGTGCTGGTACTTCAACCGTAAAAAAAGCCTTTGAGCAAATTTTCCGCCGTCAATCTATCTCGCCAGTTATCATTGAAGGTGACAGTTTTCATCGCTATGACCGGGCCGAGATGAAAGATGCTTTAGCCAAAGCTGAAGCCGATGGCACTATACTCAGTCACTTTGGTGAGAACGGTAACCTGTTCGACAAACTGGAAGAATTATTCAAATCATACGGCGAAACAGGTACCGGTAAAAAGCGTTTATACCTGCACAGCGATGAAGAAGCCGTACCCTATGCACCTTTGACACCGGGTCAGTTCACTCCATGGGAAGATGTTCCTACCGGTACTGATCTGATGTTTTACGAAGGTCTGCACGGCGGCGTGAAAACAGATGACGCGGATGTGGCTTCTGCTGTTGACCTGTTAGTGGGTGTTGTACCGATCGTCAACCTTGAGTGGATCCAGAAGATACACCGCGATAATGCAGAGCGTGGTTATTCTGAAGCCGTGATCGTTGATACTATCATGCGTCGTATGCATGACTACATCCATTACATCACGCCACAGTTCTCACGCACCGATATTAACTTCCAGCGTGTACCAACGGTTGATACATCCAACCCTTTCATCGCTCGTGATATTCCGACACCTGATGAAAGCATGATTGTGATCCGTTTCCGTGACCCTAAGAAGTTCAATATAGACTTCCCGGCCTTGCAGAGCATGATTGCAGGTTCCTTTATGTCACGTGCAAACACCCTGGTTGTGCCAGGTGGCAAAATGTCTTTAGCGATGGAAATTGTGCTCACGCCGATCATTCATGACATGCTGGAAAAATCTAAAAAATCACGTTAAAAGGATTTTTTAGTGCCAGCCATGTCAGGCTGGCACCAGCTGCAAGCTGTAAAAAACCGGTTAATTGCCGGTTTTTTTAACTTTCAGCTCTAACAAGGACAGCAACTGCTCAGTGTCTATCGGCTTTTCCATGCAGACCTCTGCACCGGCAGCTAATATTTTTTCAATATTTTCCGCACTCGGGTAACCGGTCATTGCGATCACCCTGACATCCTTATAAGCAGGATCGGCCTTCATCATCTTACATACCTGAAAGCCGTTCAGTCCCGGCATCATAATATCCAGCAAAACAACTTGAGGTTTAAAACTTTTATATTTTAAACCGGCTTCAAAACTGTAATTTGCGACTTCGGTTTCAACACCTTCAATGGATTTAAAAAACTCAACCAAAAACTCACCCAGAACCACTTCGTCATCAACAATCAGTATTCGTGTGGTGTTGGTTTTGCGCTGCAAATCCATGCCTCTGGAATGAGCAAACGCCTCTACGTCTTCATAATTAAATCGACGATGGCCACCCGGTGTGGTTAAGGCTTTTAACGCCCCCTTATGTGCCCAGAATCGCACCGTAGTCGGCGATACTAATAATATTTCAGCAACCTCATTCGGCGTGAGTAGTTTTTTTAAAGCGGCATCTTTCACAACACTGTTCACCTGCATTCAATTCATTTACACTGAGTCTATATTAAATACCCAGACTATTTAGCGAATTAAATGAATTGAAACAAAATGTTTACAAATCACTATGAAATATAAACAGCTCGGCAACAGCGATATCAAAACCAGCCTAATTTGTCTTGGCACCATGACTTTTGGCGAGCAAAACACTGAAACAGATGCTCACCAGCAAATGGACATGGCAACAGACTATGGCATCAACTTTTTCGACACGGCCGAACTCTATTCCATCCCCCCTAAAGCAGAAACATATGGCCTGACTGAGCAATACATTGGCAGCTGGTTTAAAAAAAGAGCCCGCCGTGACGACATAGTCCTGGCCTCAAAGGTTGCCGGCCCTGGTGCTGGCTGGGTCGATCATATCCGCGGCGGCCCACGACTCAACCGTGAGCATATGACACGGGCACTGGAAGCCAGCCTGAGACGCCTGCAAACGGAGTATATCGACCTTTATCAAATCCACTGGCCCGAACGGACTACTAACTTTTTTGGCAAACTGGGTTACCAGCATGCAGATGATGAAACGGTGACCGGCATTGAAGAAACCTTGTCGGTTTTAAATGATTTTGTGCGCGCGGGTAAAGTCCGCCAGCTTGGTATCTCCAACGAAACTCCGTGGGGGGTGATGCAATACCTGAAGCTGGCTGATAAATATGACTGGCCGCGCATTGTCAGCATTCAAAACCCGTATAATTTATTAAACCGCAGCTTTGAAGTCGGTTTGTCTGAAATCGCTATTCGGGAAAAAACCGGTTTGCTCGCCTACTCACCGCTGGGCTTTGGTGTGCTTAGCGGCAAATACCTAAAACAAAAGCAGCCCGCCAACGCGCGCCTGACATTATTCCCCGATTACAGCCGTTACAGTAACGAGAACGGCATTGCCGCGACCGCCGCCTATGCTGAACTTGCCCGAGAAAACGCTATCAGCCCTGCACAGCTTGCATTAGCCTTTGTTAATCAGCAAAGCTTCACAACCGCCAATATTATCGGCGCCACCACACTCGATCAGTTAAAAGAAAACATAGAAAGTATAGACATACAATTATCTGATGACATACTGCGGCAGGTTGAACTTATCCACTCTCGTTATACCATTCCTTGCCCGTAGCAGCCGGGCAAACCTGTCCGCCTGTTAATCCGTGTTCATTTTATTAAAATCCTATCTATACTAATCTATATTCTTACAGACAAATAAAGCGGCTCAGATAAAGTCCGCTTGAAAAGGACTTTTGCGTGACTCAAGATAACAGCTCGCCATTTGCTTACTCACCAAGCGATGAACTCATCCTCGTGGTTGATGATGACCCGACTCAAAGCCTGATTATTCAAAGCATGCTTGAGAACAGAGGCTTCGATGTCCTGGTAGCCGATAACGGCGCAGACGCCATAGCTGCTTTTCAACAGCACAATCCCTCCATCATTTTGCTTGACGCCATTATGCCTGGCCTTGATGGTTTTGAGACCTGCCGGCAAATTAACGCGCTAGAGCACGATTCGCAGACGGCCATACTGATGTTTACAGCGCTAAACGATGACAAGTCTGTCGATATGGCCTTCAAGGCAGGGGCGGTGGATTTCATTACCAAACCCGTTTGCTGGTCGGTACTGATCGCACGTATAGGCTATCTGTTAAAACAAAAGGCAAATGTAAAACATATAAGGCGAATAGAAGAGCGCTTGCGCCACTCTCAGAAAATGGAAGCCGTCAGCAATATCGCAAACAATATTACCCATAATTTCAATAATATTTTGGGCAGCATTGCCGGCTATACCGACCTGCTGATAGACCTCAAACCGGAAGACAAATCCGACAAATCAGCACACTACTTACAACAAATAAAAAAATCTACCCAACGCGCCAACACGCTGGTCTCTCAAATGCGGGTTTTTACCAATATAGCCATCACCCACCTCGAAACCCTTAAGCCATCAGCGTTACTCGATGACACGCTCAGCATATTACAACCGACGTTACCGGGCAGTATTAAACTAATCAAACAGATTGAACAGCACCTGCCTGCTATAAAAGCCGATCCGCTGCAGTTTCAGCAAATGCTCTCCAATCTATTGCTAAATGCCAGCCAGGCCATGTCAGGAACCGGCAACATCACAATTACTCTGCGACAATTTCAGCAAGACTCTTTTATCTGTTCATATTGTTTTCATCAAATATCGGGAGACTATATTGAGTTATCCATTACTGATACGGGCACGGGTATAAAAGCAAACACACTTAAAAAAATATTCGATCCCTATTACAGCAGCAAACCATTTGGTGAGGCAGTGGGTATGGGGTTACCCATTGTACAGGGAATTGTGCATGAATCTGGCGGCCACATCATGGTCGAATCAGTCCCTGACCAGGGCGCTGAGTTTAAAATTGTTTTCCCGGTGACTGAGGAGCCATCAGAGCCATGAAAATGGCCATTAATAATAGCCGTTAATAAAAATACATGCCGGGGAAAACATACCATTATTGAAAAGCAACAACATGCTCAATAAGCAAAGCAGTCCTGGCGAATATTTAATCTGTATACTCATTGACCGATGTCATTTATAGTCGTTATGCGTTTGCCGCCAAACCAGACAGGAAAGGATAACTATGCGATGCACATTAACTGATTCTAAATACCTGCCCGGACTGGCGCTATTTTTTTTATTCCTGATCAGCACAAAGGCTTATTCATACGAAGATATTCTTCCCCGATATGCGCTGGTGATTGGCAACAGCAACTATGCCTTCTCGCCATTAAAAAACCCGCTTAACGACGCCCGCGACATGGCAAAAAAACTGCGCGCTTTACGTTACGAGGTGACGCCGGCATATGATCTGAACTCGGCACAAATTCGGCAGACGGTTGCCAGTTTTTATAAAAAAATCAAAACCTCGAACGCTATCAGTTTATTTTATTATGCCGGGCATGCTATTCAGTCGAACAATGTCAATTATTTAATTCCCGTTAATGCCGGTATCAGCAACTACGCTTTACTGCAAAAACAGGCATTTTCAGTTAACGAGCTTTTGCAGGCTATTAAAACATCAGCCAGCCAGCAAAATATTATTATTCTTGATGCCTGCAGAAATAATCCTTTTGAAAAAACAACAGCAAATAAAAACAAACGTACGCTGGCGATTAGCGATAAAAAACTACTGACGCTGCCATCAGGCCTGGCACCAATAGAAGCCCCCTCCGGCACGCTGATTGCCTATGCCACCGAACCGGGCAATGTTGCCTCTGATGGCAGTGGTAACAACGGCACTTACACCGCTGCGCTTTTGAAACACATTGCAAAATCAGAGACTGCCGAAGCCCTGTTTAAAAAAGTCAGGCGTGATGTCTTAAAGGCAAGCCAGCAGCGCCAGACACCATGGGAACATTCATCATTAATTGAAAAATTTTATTTCCTGCCGCCTTCTAATGAAGAGATCCCTGATATTGTCGGCTTCTAAAAAATACTCGTCACACCCACCAGCAACATGGTCGAACTCTCTGCAACACCGTTAAAATGATAAGTTTGGTTATCGCTATGCAGATAATCAATGTCCTGCTGGTATTGATTAACCCTGAGCCGGGTTCGAAATATAAAATGACCTTTCATTGGCATGCTCCAGCTTAATGCAACGGAATAGCCACTGCTGTTACCGGAAATTTCACCACCTATATCATCGATCTCCAGTGTTTCACCGGCAGCTACCCCATCACCATCTGCTATAAATAAATTATCCGACTGCAGCGCAGCGTAGGCCGCGGTAACGCCAAGCTTACCGGCACCTTCAATTGACCAGTTCAGGTTAGCACCAATAAAAGCACCGTTTTGTTTATAAGCTTCCTGTCCTCCACCTACAACAGCCGGGTCACGGTTAATTAACAGCAGATTGGTTTCGCCCTGTTTATAACCGAGAAAAATGCTCGCAACCTTATTCAGTTGATAGGCGATGGTCAAATCGTTATCTTGCCGGCGGCCTGTACCGGACATTTCCTCTTCTGATACAGCGGCATCGGACAGCGAGCCAGATAGATTAATGACGATGCTATAACGCTGATATGCCAGCCCAGCTGTTAGATTAGCAACAGGGAAAACGATTTTATGATCCAGCTTCTCTGCAAACTTAAACGTGCCATAGCCCATTTCATAACCGGCAAACTTGTGAAGCGTCGACGCCGTGGCTATACATGAAAATGAAACGGCTGTAAAACATACAGCCAGAGAAAAAATCAACTTAATCTTCAATTTTAAATTCCTTTTACTCTTAACCCAACAGACGTAAAACCCATGTCATTAAATATTATTATTCTGTGCCGCTAAATAAAGTGACTTAAGCGCAACGGCTATGATAATCTTCGAGCCAGATTGATGAAATTATTACACTAACATCATAAAAATTCAAAACCATATGTAAAACGTCATTTTACAAAGGGAAACCCAGATGACATTAAAAGAACCTGTCTTTATTGCAATCATTTCTCTGGTCCTACTGGCCGCTGGCTGCAGCATGGTGACAAAGCCGTCTAAGCCACAGCAGAAAAACACACCACATGCTATGCCTCAAACAAAACAGGTTGATCGTGGCTTCGATCCCTGTCTACTCAATTCAAAATTAGCCGTCTGTGGTAACAATGAAAATTCTAACCGAAAATAAAGTCATCGCGGATGCGATTAAAACATGGCTTGGTATTCTCGCCATTATTTTTGCAGGCGCATACAGCCTGCTAGAGTATATCGAACACAAACAGACCGTTAAAGTAGAGCGCTCTCTTGATTATGTCAGTCACTTAAGAAGCGGTAACGCTGCCGAAGCCAAGCTTTCACTTAATCAGCTGCTCGCCGATAAACAACAGGCACTGGGCAATATACTTAACAAACAATACAGCAGTGAAAGCGAGTTAAACACATCTTACAACGCTTTTATCCTGCAGATAACCAGCACACCACAGATTCAGCGACAGCTTGAGGTGGCTTTTTCTTTTTTTGAAGAAGTTGCAATATGTGTTGAAAAAGAACTCTGCGACGAAGAAGTCATTAAAAGTTTTTTTACCCATGAAGCCATCGCTTTATTTAATTCTTATTACCCTTATGTCTGTTCACTTCGGCAACAGTGGAAAAATAAAACCGTGTATTTAAAACTCGAACGCTTTTATCTTAATCAAACCGGGGATATCTGCGCATAAATCCATGCTGTTGTACGGCTAGCGCGGTTTTCATCGCAGGTGCTTTTCTGATTATCGGCCCCAGCGTGACGGTTCGCTGATGACTGTCATTTGAGTTTCTATCCATTGGTGGATTTGCTGGTTAATTTCTTCAGGTTTGCGGCCATAAGCATTAATAGGCTCACCGATAACAACGCTGATGGTGCCCGGCCATTTAATATAACTGTGTTTAGGCCAGAACTCGCCCGCATTGTGAGCAATCGGCACAACAGGATAGTTTGCCTGAGACGACAGAATCGAGCCGCCCAGTTTATAGCGCACTTCTTTACCGGGTAACACGCGCGTGCCTTCAGGAAAAATCATAACCGACCAGCCCGATGCCAGCTTTTTAATGCCCTGATCTACCAGCTGGTCGACGGCTCTGCGCCCGGCTGTGCGGTCAATGGCAATAGGCTTGAGCATTTTCAGGCCCCAGCCAAAAAACGGGATTTTAAAAAGTTCACGTTTCAAGACCCAGACATGTGGCGGCAAAATTTGCTGGAAAGCCATGGTTTCCCAGGTGGACTGGTGCTTGGCAAGAAATATCATGCCGCCTTCGGGAATATTTTCTTTACCAATGACTTCAAACTTTAAGCCACAGGTCAGCTTTAGCCACCAGATATTAAAGCGGCTCCAGAGAATAATGAAGCGGTACCTGTTTAAGACCGAGAACGGGAAGGTTAACAATGACAGCGGCGCAAAAATAATGGTCGAAACAAGAAACACAAGCCAGAACAAGCTGGAACGAAGAAACGCTATACTTTTATACATTATTTTTTAACCAGTAGATTATTTGCAACTGCCATTAAATCATCAAAAATCAAGACATCCGCTAAATCTTCAGCGCCGCAGTTTTCAATGGTTCTTTGACCTTTGCCGGTCTTAACCAGCACAGGTATGGCTCCGGCAGCACGTGCTGCCTCTATATCCCGGTAACTATCACCGACGTAATAAACACCCGCCAGACTGTCGAGTTTGAAACGCTTTGCGATCTCAATGAGCATGCCCGGCTTAGGTTTTCGACACGCACAATGTGCTGTCGGCAAGTGAGGACAATAAAAAATAGCATCAACCGCACCGCCTATACTTTCTAACAGCATGGCCATTTTCTTGTGCATATTATGCAAATCTTCAAGCTCATACAGGCCGCGAGCAATACCGGACTGGTTTGTTGCAACGGCCACACTATAACCGGCATGATTAAACTGAGCGATCGCCTCGAGGCTGCCTTCAATGGGCAACCATTCATCCGCGCTCTTTATAAAGTCGTCGGAGTCATGGTTGATGACGCCGTCTCTGTCAAGAATAATGATGCTCATGATTACTGCAAGCGGGACAGATCGGCTGCCTGTAAAAACAACTCACTGATCTGATTTAATAAAGCGATGCGATTATTTTTCAGGGCCTCATCATCTGTCATTACCATAACGTCATCAAAGAACTGGTCTATCGGCTCTTTTAAGGCCGCCAGTTGTGTCAATGCAGACTGGTAATCGCCGGCAGCAAACAAGGCATTAACCTCGGCATCTAATGCGCTGAGCTGTGCGTATAATGTTTTTTCTGCCGCTTCTTGTAATAGTGATTCGCTGACGGCTTTCGCTACCGGCGTTTCAACTTTTTTCAATAT
The DNA here is from genome assembly GCA_029882395.1 of Gammaproteobacteria bacterium. Taxonomy (GTDB): domain Bacteria; phylum Pseudomonadota; class Gammaproteobacteria; order SZUA-229; family SZUA-229; genus JAUVDT01. The sequence goes on along the minus strand of JAOUKT010000029.1, from coordinate 18,166 downwards.
ATTACGAATGCGTTTATTCGCCGCCGCCAGGCTTTCTGCTTGCGGCAGCCCCTTAAAAACATTTACCGCTTCAATGCGCCGACTAAAGTCAACGGGGCGGGTCGGTTTACATGCCAGCACCGCGTCAAAAATATCAGCCGATATATTTTTATCGGCAAAAAAGGCGCGCAGCCGTTCCAGCATAAACCTCAGCACATCATCAACAGCCGCTTTTGCATCGGCCTTTTCACTTAACGCGGTGGCCGCAATCTCAAGCAAGTCACGCAAATCAAGATCCAGCTGTTTCTCGATCATAATGCGCAGCACACCTAATGTTGCACGTCGCAATGCAAACGGGTCTTTTTCGCCCGTCGGTTTCTGGCCGATAGCAAAAATACCCAGCAAGGTATCGAGTTTGTCACTCACCGATAAAATCTGGCCGGTAACCGAGAGCGGCAATTCATCGCCTGCAAAACGCGGCATGTACTGCTCATCCAGGGCGGCAGCCACATCATCATGCTCGCCATCATGTTTTGCATAATAGCGGCCCATGATGCCTTGCAGATCGGTGAACTCATAAACCATTTCTGTCATCAGATCACACTTTGACAACAAGGCGGCTCGCTCTGCATTGTTAACATCAGCGCCGACTTTTTCGGCAATGGCTTTTGCAATCACGGCAACACGTTCTGATTTTTCAGCCAGGGTGCCAAGTTTTTTCTGAAAAACAACCTTTTCCAGACTGGCCATATGATCTTCAAGCTTCTTTTTACGGTCTTGCGTCCAGAAAAAAACAGCATCGGATAAGCGTGGTGAGATAACTCTCTCATTACCTGCTTTGACCTGACTCATGTCCAGACTGTCTATATTGCTGATAGTAATAAAATGCGGCAGCAATTCTTCCTTGTTATCAATCACCGGAAAATATTTCTGGTGATCCTGCATTGAACTGATTAAAGCCTCCGCCGGCACTTCCAGAAATTGTGCGTTAAAATCGCCGGCAACGGCCACCGGCCACTCTACCAGTGAGCTGACTTCATTCAACAGTTCATCATCGATGAGCGCAAAACCACCTAACTCGGCCGCAGCTTTAATCGCCTGCTCTTTTATCATTGCCCGGCGCTCTGCCGGATCAACAATCACATAACCCTTGTCTTTTAATATCGACAGATAGTCGTCGGCATTGTTTAATTCGATGCTGCCGGGGTGATGAAAGCGATGACCGTATGTTTTGTTGCCCGCTTGCTGGCCTAACACACTGACATCAAATACCTGCGAACCGTGCATTACAAGCAGCCAGTGTACCGGGCGGACAAATTCAATATCACTGTCACCCCAGCGCATGCGCTTGGGTATTGGCAGACGGTTCAGGCTTTGATCAATTATCTCGCCGATCAGTGCCGATGTCGGCTGGCCTTTTTGCAACTGACGAAAGACTAACCAGGCACCTTTATCGGTATCCATGGTTTCCAGCTCTTCAACCCGCACCCCACAGCCTCTGGCAAAACCTTCTGCCGCTTTACTGGGGCTACCGTCTTCGCCAAAAGCCGCCTCAACGGCCGGGCCTCTTTTTTCTACCTGCTGATCAGGTTGTGCATCAGCCAGTGCTTTGACGATTACCGCCAGCCGGCGCGGCGCGCCATAAACTTCCACTTTTTCAAACGGCACGTTTGCCTGAGCCAGAGCCTCTTCTATGCCTTGACCAAACGCGGTAGACAAACGCATCAGTGCTTTTGGCGGTAACTCTTCGGTACCTAATTCGATCAGTAAATTTTCAGTCGACATTATTTAGCTTCCCCAGTTTTCTTCAGCGCCTGGCCAATGGGGAAACCTAATCGTTCCCGGGCCGCATAATACGACTCGGCAACGGCACGCGACAAGGTCCGAATGCGAAGAATGTATCGCTGACGCTCCGTCACAGATATGGCGTGACGCGCATCGAGTAAATTAAAAGTGTGTGAGGCTTTCAGCACTTGTTCATAGGCGGGCAACGCCAAACCGGCTTCTATCATGCGCTGGCTTTCTTGTTCGCAGGTATCAAACCAGGCAAATAAAGCCTCAGTATCTGCATGCTCGAAGTTGTATTCTGACATTTCAACTTCATTTTGGTGAAACACATCACCATAGGTAACATCGCCCTGGGGGCCGCGTGTCCAGATCAGCTCATAAACGCTGTCTACTTCCTGCAGGTACATGGCCAGACGTTCCAGTCCATAGGTGATCTCGCCGGTCACCGGCCGGCACTCGAGGCCACCTACTTGCTGGAAATAAGTAAACTGGGTCACTTCCATGCCATTCAGCCATACTTCCCAGCCCAAGCCCCAGGCACCCAGGGTCGGTGACTCCCAGTTATCTTCTACAAAACGAATATCGTGCACTAAAGGATCAAAACCGAGCATTTTGAGCGACTCGAGATACAGCTGCTGAATGTTTTCAGGCGAAGGCTTGAGCATCACCTGGAATTGATAATAATGCTGCAATCGGTTGGGGTTTTCACCATAACGGCCATCAGTAGGACGACGTGATGGTTGCACATAAGCGGCACGCCATGGCTCAGGGCCAATCGCCCGCAGAAAGGTAGCAGGGTGGAATGTACCAGCCCCGACTTCCATATCCAGCGGCTGTAAAACGGCACAGCCGTGCTGCGCCCAGTAATCCTGCAGAGCGTGAATCAGCCCCTGAAACGTTGTTACATCGTAAGCCATAGTGTTATTCGATCAATTCCACAAAAATCCGCGCAATTATAAACTTTTGAACTGATGGATGCAGCTTAAACCCGCCGATTCTTAGAAAAACGGCGAATAAACATCAATATTTTCCGCTCTCGGCCGCTAACCCTTTTATCGCAGGCAGAAACTTGATATTTCCATGCAACCACATACAAAAATTGCGCTCTATCACTGGAACCAACTGATTCAGGATGCCTGTGAGTATGCCAATATTGAACTCAAGCCAGAAACTCAGGGTTATCTGTTACTGACCTTAGTCAGTTATATTAAAAATGAATCACTGGCTGAAAAAGCCATTGCTTTAGATTTACGCTTTGAAAGCGAGCCCAGCCAGCCCAATTACCAGCAGCAGCTGAAAGCACAGGCTGACCACAGTTTGATCCTGGCCGGTTTGTTCCCGGCCCATATAGCCCGCCAGTCCTATAGAATCAGTCATTATATTAAACTCGGCTCTGATAATTATCAGACACTCAGCGACTTGATGGAGGGTAATGACCGGATTATCTACCGGCAGCTGGCTGAGTCTTTCGTCGAACTGGTTGATATATTGCACATCATCCGCTGCTTTAACGGTTCGCCTGCGATGCCGTTAATCCAGGCGATGGAACTGTGGTCAGATACCGGCAGTAAAACGGCTTATCAAATCCTGACCACCAACCGTCAGAGCATACCGTTAAATGAGAGCTTAATCGATTGCACTTACCGGCATTAAATCCGTACGTTTTTTATCAACAAAACTAAGCGCTTCTCTTAACGCACCGATACGTTTGACAAACATATAATCTGAATGCACACGGTTAAGGATATTTTGTTTTTTCAGAATCTTGCCAAGACTTGAGCGAACACCTACCAACATTACCTCTCTGCCTTGTCCAATGGCATCAGAAATAATCGTATCAAGTGCCCGGCTGGCTGAATAATCAAGCACCGGCACCTCAGTCAGATCGATAACCAGCACGTCATACTGATCAAAAACTGATACCATCTTGATCATGCCCTTGGCCGCACCAAAGCTCACCGGCCCGCCTATATGAAACATCACAATACGCTGCTCGGCGTCCGCCAGAATCTTTGCTTCTTCCGCCGTCATATCCAGCTCTTCACTTGCAGAGCTTGCAATCTCCATGCTCGCCAGCTGCATGTCGGTAACACGCTGTAAAAAGATCAGGCTGGCCATGATCATGCCCGTTGCCACGGCCATGATCAGGTCAACAAACACCGTCATGAACAAGACAACAAGCATTAGAATCACACCGGCTTTCGGCACATGGCGCAGGCGGCCAAGGTATTCCCAGTCAATAATATCCGTACCGACTTTAACTAAAATACCCGCCAGTACCGCATTCGGAATCTCAGACGCCAGACCACCGGCACCCAAAACAATAATCAGCAAGACCACGGCATGCAAAGCACCTGCAATAGGTGTTTGCCCGCCAGCTTTGACATTAACCACCGTGCGCATGGTGGCGCCGGCACCCGGCAGGCCGCCAAATAAACCAGACAGTGCATTACCAATGCCCTGGCCGATCAGTTCACGATCGGACTTATGGTAGGTTTTAGTCACATTGTCTGCCACCAACGAGGTCAGTAGTGAGTCGATTGAACCCAGCGCGGCTAAAATAAGTGCCGATGAGATCATGCCTGGCAGTAAATCAAGACTGGCAACAGGCATAATCGGGTCCGGTAAACCGGTGGGAATAGTACCCAGTACAGGTGCACCAGAAGCGGACATAAACAACATATAACAGACCGTGCCGATGATCAGCGCCAGCAAAGGCGATGGCATCAGACGATTAAGCCCGGGCAAATATCTTGGCACACCATAAACCACGATAAGTGACAACACGCCCAGCAACAACGCCGCATCATGCGGCTGCATAAAGACTTCCGGCATGCTTCTGACCGCATCCATCGACCTGGCTGACATATCGTGACCAAACAACGGCGCAATCTGAATCAGGATAATAATCACACCAATACCGCTCATGAAGCCTGAAATAACCGGGTGCGGCACCAGCTCGATGTATTTACCTACTTTCAAGACACCGAATACAATCTGGAAAATACCCCCCATAATCACTATCGTGAAAGCCAGGGCGGCGCCGACCTCAGGGCTGGCCGGAAACATGGCCGTGTATTCAGTAAAAATAAGCGCCATTACAACCGTCATAGGGCCGGTCGGGCCTGAAACCTGCGCCGGTGTGCCACCTAAAATAGCGGCAAAAAAGCCGACAAAAATAGCCCCATAAATACCGGCAATCGGCCCGGCTCCGGAAGCAACACCCATTGCCAACGCTAATGGCAATGCCACCACAGCAGCGGTTAAGCCGCCATAAATATCACCTCTGAGATTCTTAAAATGAAGACCATTTATATACTGCATACTTTAACCCTGATAATGCCCAATGGATAACAGCTAACATCAATATAATAGGCTGTAAATATCGCTACTGTACACTATGCGGTGATAGCAAACCACTTGATTTCTCTCTAAAAATTTTAAGAATCTGTCTAAAAACAGCTCTATTTAATAGTTACAAAACAAAGCGCTTGTTCTGTGCTATTAACATTATCTAACAGAGCCATAAGACGGCCTCTAACTCATAAAAACATGCACGCATTAAAAAGCCGCTAATGACTCACATCATCAACGGCTTTTTAGTTACCAATAACTGACTTAAACGCTCATCAGAACATACTGCTATTGATCCACATGTGAACCCAGATACTGGCGATATAACCCAGTGCAATCACTGGTGCCCATTTAAGGTGACCAAAGAACGTATATTGACCTCGCGCCTGCCCCATCAGCGCAACACCGGCGGCCGAACCGATCGACAATAAACTGCCACCGACACCGGCTGTCAACGTCACCAGCAACCACTGACCCTGAGACATCTCAGGATTCATGGTTAATACTGCAAACATCACCGGAATGTTATCCACAATGGCAGATAATAAGCCGACAGCGATATTGGCTGAGGTGGCGCCCCACTGGTTATACATGACTTCTGAGGCCATCGATAAATAACCCATGAAACCAAGACCGCCGACACATAACACCACGCCGTAGAAAAACAACAAGGTATCCCACTCGGCACGTGCGATCTTGGTAAAGATATCAAACGGCACAACATCACCCATTTGCCCACCGGCTTCCTGATGCTGGGTTTTCTTGATATAAAAACCAAAAAACTGCAGATATGCCAGACCCGTTAACATACCGATAACCGGCGGCAAGTGAATGAAGTTATGGAAACTCACCGCGGTGACGATCGTTAACAGGAATAAAAAGATAATGCGTTTGGCGCCGCGTTTCATCGCCACCATTTCACTATTTGCCGTAGGCTTCTCGTTGGGAACAGCAAAATGCATGATTGCAGCCGGTATCAGGAAGTTGACCGCTGAAGGCACAAATAAAGCAAAGAAACCCCAGAAATCCACAATGCCTTTTTGCCAGACCATTAATGTTGTGATATCACCGAACGGGCTGAAGGCACCACCGGCATTTGCCGCGATAACAATGTTGATGCAAGCGACACCAACGAACTTGATATTGCTGCCACCCACTGCCATCACCACCGCGCACATTAACAAGGCCGTGGTTAAGTTATCGGCAACCGGGGAAATAAAGAACGCCAGTATGCCGGTTAACCAGAACAGTTGGCGGAAACCAAAACCTTTACGGATTAACCAGGAGCGCAAGGCATCAAAAACCAGCCGCTCTTCCATTGCGTTGATATACGTCATCGCAACCAACAGAAACAGCATCAGCTCTGAGTATTCAAGCAGGTTATGACGCACGGCCTGCTCTGCTGCGTGGGGCATGCCGTTATTAGCATAGACGATACCTATCATCGCCCAGATAATGCCGGCGGCTAAAATAACCGGCTTTGACTTACGCAGATGCGTAAACTCTTCTGCCATTACAAAAACATACGCCAGCACAAAAATGACCAGCGCGGCATAACCAACACCACTACTGGTTAGGTTTAGCGTTTCTGTTGCGCCAGCTGAAGCCTGAGCCAGCATCGGCACAAACAACAATGACAGTATTGAAAGTAGCTTCAAAATACTTCTCCATGGTTTTAAAAAATTATTAAATGAAGGAAAATGCGACAAATAAAAACGGGGCATGATGCCCCGCCTTCTGCAACCTAAAAACCCAATTAGAAAAACAGGTTCATGGTGACCATTAATACCACCAGGAACAAGATCGTCATGATGCCACCGGCTTTCATAAAGTCAGCAACTCGATAACCACCCGGGCCCATGATCAAGGCATTAACCTGATGGGTCGGAATCAGGAATGAGTTTGATGTCGCCAGTGCAACCGTCAGTGCAAACACAGCAGGATTGGCACCGGCACCAATGGCAATATTAACCGCTAATGGCACTAATAATACCGTTGCGCCCACATTCGACATCACCAATGTAAAGAAGGTTGCCAGTACCGCAATCGCTAACTGAATCACCCAGATAGGCGCGCCATCCATCAGGATCAGTGTCTGGTCGGCAATCCATTTCGCGGTGCCGGTGGATTCCACCGCAAAACCTAAAGGTATCAGGCTCGCCAGTAAGAAAACTGTTTTCCAGCTCACCGCCTCATAAGCTTCATCGATGCTTAAAACACCCGACAAAATCATGCCGATCGCACCGGTAAGCAGCGCAACAGACAAACGTAAATCCGTGAACAGCACCATGAACAGGGCAACGGCGAAGAAAAACAGGGCAAAACCCAGTTTGTGGGGACGGCTTTCTTCATGTGGGTACTCGGTGGTGACCACGACAAAGTTTTTAGTGTCTTTTTCTAAACGCGCCAATGCATCCCATGAGGTATGACAGACCAATGCATCACCGGCCTGAAATGGCATATCACGAACACCAGCCCCTTCACGAATCGTCTCACCACCACGGTGAATAGCCATAACAGCCAGACCGTAAGTTTTACGCATCCAGACATCGGCAGCCGATTTACCAACCAGGCTCGAACTCGGTGGAATAACAACCTCTGCTATACCACTTTTGGACGGATCCAGTAATTCTTTAAACACTTCAAGCTGATCGGTAACAACTGTAGCCGCCGCTTCTGCCAGTGCCTTGACATGCGAGACATCAGCCACAACACCCAAAGTTTGACCCACTGCCAGCTCTGTATCCCGGTTAGGCATGATCGGCGTACGCTCACCGGCACATATAGCCACAATACGAACCTTATAGGCACGCTCCAGCGTCATCAGATTACGACCCAGTAATGGGCTGCCATCTGTGATCGTCATCTCATGCATATCGTATTCAACACCGTAAGTGTCTTTAAAGTAATCCAGCGTATCAGTGCCTTCTACACCTTCAGTTTTAACCACAGGTAAAACAAAACGCCCGGCGATAACAAAATACAAGATCCCCACTGTGACCATCACCACACCAACCGGCGTTACAGAAAATAAAGACCAGGTATCCATTTGCTGGTCAGCTGGCAAAGCTGTATTGGATGTCAAAATCAGGTCATTTAATAAAATCAGCGGCGATGAACCGACCATAGTCATGGTGCCACCCAGGATTGCTGTAAAACCCATTGGCATTAACAAGCGCGACATTGGCAAACCAGAACGTGCCGAGATACGAGACACCACTGGCAGGAATAATGCCGCAGCACCGACGTTTTGCATGAACGATGAAATGAAACCTACCGTCGCTGAAATAATCGGAATAATACGTCCTTCAGTAGTGCCGCCCACTTTAAGGATAAAACCGGCCACTTTGGTCATCAGGCCTGTTTTATCCAGACCGGCACCGATAATCATCACGGCAACTATCGACATTACCGCGTTACTGGCAAAACCATTAAATAAAATAGAGGTATCCACCAGGCCTTTATCAAGACCCATAAATGGATAAAGCAGTGAGGTTAAACCCAGCACCACCATCACAGTGATGGCGGCCACATCAACATCAACAATTTCAAAGGCAAACAAATAGATGGTTAATAATAAAATGGCACTTACCCAGGCAACCTGAATAGTTGGCACGACCGTTGTCAGATAAACGGCTACTGCGGTGAAAATGCCAGCAGCAACCAGCCGCTTAATATTCTCTTTTGAATCTAGAAAATTTGCCACTATGGCCTCCAAAAACAGAAAACACGAATCCGGCACTACCATCATGTATTGACAGCTTAGTTTTCTAGAGGCAATCCCGGGAAAATTAGCGGCGGATTATATACTAAAATACGCCGCATTTGAAGCACGAACACCAGCCTGGCGCTAATTAAATGCTCTCGACAGAGCCTGCTTGACGCTCAGTCCTGCCGGGAAACGCATTTTTACTCGATTAGATCGATGGGCTTAATAACGCATCTTCCTGACATTCTTTGAAAATGCGTTTATCACAACGCTTACAAATCTCTCTGTCCAGTTTTTGATATATCGCGGTTATCGCCGATGACTTTGTCTGAAAGACATTGCGCGCACCCATTTCATCCAGACACCCACAGGCTTCGAGCGATTCCCACAAACCCTGTTTCACATTGATAAGATACATATCACCGCCGATCGCATGACGACGCTTGGCTTCTTTTACGATCGCTGCACCCCCCTGGATATCGGCAAAGTTAATGCCCTGCGCGACGATGGCCAGGTGTTTTTGATCCGGGTATTTATCTTCAATTTTCGCAAACGCATCTTCCACATGATTGGCCGAACCAAAAAACAATGAGCCATCTATTCGTAAAAAATGTAACTGCGGGCATTGCGGCAAACCCGGGTCACTGGAAAAAGCGTGCTTTTCCAGCCCCGGATCAGGCGCGCGTGTCACGATTCGTGGTTTCGATACTTTCATCAGGTACAGCATTAATGACAGCAGCACGCCAGCAAAAATCGCAAATTCAAGCTCAAGGAATAGCGCCCCCAACAAGGTCACACTCATGATGCTAATTTCACTGCGATTACTGTGCAGAATATGGCCCAGCTCTTTAAAATCGATCAATCCCCAGGCCACTAAAAACAAAATACCCGCCATCGCCGCCTTCGGTAAATACGCCGCATAAGGTGCCACCAGCACCACGATCACCACCAGCATGCTGCCGGCGAATACCGCGGCCAAAGGGGTTTTTGCACCAGATTGATAATTCAGGCCACTGCGATTAAACGAGCCCGTGGCAACATAACCAGAAAAGAAACTGCCGGCAATATTTGATAAACCCTGGCCGATGAATTCCTGATTACCATCAATGCGCTGTCCACTGCGCGCGCCAATCGAGCGGCCTATGGACACCGCTTCGGTTAACGCAAAAAGTGTCACCGCCAGTGCCACCGGCGCCAGATCTTTAATCACGTCCAGAGAAAAGACCGGTGATGACAACGGCGGCAGGGTATCGGGTAGCGCACCGACCACGGCAATTTGTGTGACATCGGCACCGTATAGCTGATTCAAGACATAAGCCAGTGCGCTTCCAAACAGCATGGCAATAATCATATAAGGGAATTTTGGAAAAAAGCGTTTGATCACAATGCCTGACAATAATGTCATTAACGCAACACTGGTAACATAGCCATTCACGTTTGGAATCTGATCATAGAAATTCAGCAGCACGTCATTCAGGTGACCGCCTCTTGGCATCTCTACCCCGAAAAAATTCTTTAATTGTTTACTGGCAATCAAAATGGCCGCGCCGGCAGTAAAACCGACAATCACTGAATGGGAGATAAAATTAACCAGCGCACCCATACGCGCCAGGCCCATCACCAGCTGAATCACACCAACCATAAACGTCAGCGTTAATGCCAGATAGACAAAATCCATAGACGCCGGTTCTGCATAAACACTTAACGACGAAAACAAGACTACCGACGCGGCCGTGGTCGGCCCCGACACCAGGTGCCAGGATGATCCCCAGAGCGCAGCGATAATAGCCGGCACCATGCCGGCGTAAAGACCATACTCTGGCGGCATGCCGGCTATCGTTGCAAAAGCGACCCCCTGCGGCAACACCACCACCGCCCCGGTCAGCCCCGCCATCAGATCAAGCCGTAAGGTCTTACCCGTGACCCGCGGCCACCACAGTAAAAATGGAAACAGTTTATAAATCCAGTCGGGCGTTGTTTTGTTATTTGTGATCGGTGACATTTAAATTCCAGTTAGAATGAATATTATTCCGTTAATATGGCCGAGAGGAATTTAACGGAGACCGGCAAAAGGAGAGATTAAAATGCCAGCGAATTCAACATATTAGCATAATCTAATGCTTATCTCAATCAGCAGACGATAGTCATATGGCTTAAAAGCGCAGCAGATGAGTGTTCTTTAATCGCCGCTAATGTACTAAAATAACCTGTCCTCACAGGCTTCAAAACCTGTTTTCAATTTCCCATGGGTTAAGTATGAGCAAACAATACAAAGCCGCCGCGCTGATCTCAGGTGGCCTCGATTCGTTATTAGCCGCAAAAGTGATGCTCGAACAGGGCATTCACGTTGAAGGCATCAACTTCTTTACCGGTTTTTGTGTTGAAGGCCATACCGCCGCGATTCGTAAAAAACACCAGGATAAACCCAAACGTAATAATGCACTCTGGTCCGCTGAACAGCTGGGCATAAAACTGCACATTGTCGATATCGTTGAAGAGTACAAAGATGTTTTGATTAATCCAAAACACGGCTACGGCGCCAATATGAATCCGTGCCTAGACTGCAAAATTTTCATGGTTAAAAAAGCCAAACAATGGATTGAAGAAAATGATTTCGATTTCATTATTACCGGTGAAGTCATGGGCCAGCGTCCGATGTCACAACGTAAAGAAGTGATGCCGGTTGTCGTTAATGAATCCGGTGCCGGCGATTTATTGCTGCGCCCGCTGTGCGCCAAAAACCTGCCAAAAACAAAACCTGAAATCGAAGGCTGGGTAGACCGCGAAAAACTGTTAGCTTTTCACGGCCGCAATCGCAAACCGCAAATGGCGCTGGCAAAAGAATTTGGTTTTGAAGATTACGCCGCCCCGGCTGGTGGCTGCTGTTTTCTCACCGATGAAAACTACGCAACAAAACTGGTCGACTTATGGCAGGCACGCAGCTCCCGTGATTATGAAATGGACGATATCATGCTGCTTAAAATAGGCCGCCATTTACGCCCCAAGCCTTATTTCAAACTGATCATTGGTCGTGAAGAAGGTGAAAACAAATTCATGCAAGGTTATACAAAACTTTATACCAATATAAAAACCGTAAGCCATGGTGGTCCTTTATGTTTAATTGACGGCCCGGTCGACAAAGCCGACCTTGAGTTTGCAGCGCAAATGGTCGCCCGTTATAGCCAGGGTAAAAACGAAGCAGCGGTCACACTTTCAATCAGCCGCGTCGGTGAAGAACCTTATGAAATAACCGTCCAACCGTTAAGCGCTGATGCTATAAAACAGGAGTGGCACGTATGAGTGAGCACACTTTAGACACCAGCCGGCTGCTCTGCCCGATGCCGGTTATCCGCACCCAGAATAAAGTCAATGAACTCAGTGACGGTGACACCCTGGTTATTACCTGCACCGACCCCGGCGTGCTTAACGATATTCCTGCCTGGTGCCGCATCAATGGCCACGAAGTGATCGGCACAGAAAAAAATGCGGATGACATTATCATTACCGTTTTGGTTAAACATTTATAAATCACGGCGCGGTCATCCGGGCCGCTGATCTAATTTCAATAAAATGCCGCTTCTGCAGCACGTTTCTAATAATTTTTAAGCGCTAAAGCTCAGTGCAGCTCAACAATTTCCAGCATCATAGAAATTAACAATAATTGCGATAGAAATTATCAATTAAATTAACAGCAAAGATTACTGTTAATTCCCCTACTAATTTCGTTACTATAAGTAAACGGTGACAGATCCAGGACATTATAAAAACACAATATAAGACTATGCTTACATGATAGATAACCAACAAACTGCCACATTTAACACCAGCGATGAGACGCGTTTGTTTTCTCTTTATCCTGAGCTGGCCCAGGTCGAAAAAAAATGCTGGTTCAAGTTAATTAACCAGAGCCTGATTTACACCGCACCGCCGAAAACCATCATGCAAACCTCACCGGGGCCGTATGATCATTTATTATTGCTGATTGAAGGCAGCACCCGCGCTTACCACGCCGATGACTCCGGGCGCGAAATAACCCTTTATCGAAACCTGCCGGGCGACCTCTGTTCAGCAAACCTGCAAAACCTTTTTCAGGCCCCGCAAAGCTGCCATTACATCCAGGCTGAAACCAGTGTATACGCCATACAACTATCTGCCAGGGCTTTTCATCAAAGCCTTGAAGAGTCGCCTGTCTTCAGGCAGTTTATCTTTTGCCATTTTGCCAGGCGTTTCAACGAGATTTCTTTGAACCTGCAGGACATCACCTTTAAACAGCTCGACGCCAGACTCTGCCAGTTATTAAAAAAATTATTTACGCAGTCTGCCGCCGGCTCGCTGAACATCACCCATCAGCAACTGGCCAATGAGCTGGGCACTACCCGTGAAGTAATCAGCCGTAGCCTGAAACTGCTTGAGAAGTCCGGCTGCCTTAAAATCACCCGTGGCCAGCTGACCATGGTCTCACCTGAAAAACTCAACCGCAGCTAATCAATATTTATGCCCGGTATGTATCATCGGGTACATACAAACCCTTAACCATCCTATTAAATACCCCTACAATTCTCAGCGTACATTAGAAGAATTAAAATAAAATCAGTCTCGTAATTTTTATGTCAGTACAAATTACACCGCTATGTTCCTGCTTTGACTCAATTCATGGATGAGAATGATTTAAATGCCCGTCCTGCATGACTGTGTCTAAAACCGGTGTCAGAAAACACACCAAGTAGGAGGATATCCAATGAAACGTCGCGACTTTTTAAAAGCCGGCTCGGCCTCACTTGCCGCATCTGTTGTCGCAGGTAGCGGTCTCATCAGCTGGGCACCAAGAGCTCAGGCTGCCACCATTAACAAAACCTTTTTTATCACCGACGGTTACCAAAACCAAATCACGGGCGACAACGTCTATTTCCGCGGCTTTAGCTCGTCCAATAATGTCGTTAACGTTCCTGGCGAATCTATCGTTGCTCAGGAAGGTGATACGCTCAACATCACCATCACCAATACCTTATCAAGCACGCACCGTTTTGTTATAGACGGTGTCGTCAATAGTGGTGATATTCGCCCCGGTCGCACGGTTACGGTTAGCTTCACACCGACTCAGGCCGGCACCTACATGTATTACGACAACTCAAATGCGCCTTATAACCGTCTGCTGGGTTTACATGGCGGTTTTGCGGTTATGCCCGCCGGTAGCGATAACCAGTTATTTGCTGGCAGTCAAAATACCTTCGTTCAGCAACAATTCTGGATCTTCCATGATATTGACCCTGTCTGGCATAACACGCTGGCAAACGGCAACACGCCAAACACTGCTTACGAGCCACGATTCTTTACCTTAAATGGTTTAGGCGGACGCCCACCTGGCGCACCCGGCGCGCATGATCCAAATATTGATGCGATGACTGATCCACGCTCTGCTGTGCATGGTCATATAGGCGACCGTACCTTGCTGCGCAGTTTGAATGCCGGCAAATGTGACCAGTCATTGCACTGCCATGGCAACCACATGGAATGGCTCTCAGCTAATGGCGAGATCCGCCCGGATGTCTGGAAAAAAGACTGCATCTATCTTGATAAAAACAACGGCATCGTCGATGTCATCTTCCCGTTTGAAACGCCACCCGATGCCTACCCACCTGTTAGCACAGGCATCTATCCGATGCATTTACACAGCGAAATGTCGCAAACAGCCGGTGGTGGCTTCTACATGTTCGGTTCTTTAACTGACATTTATTTCGAGTAAGGGGAAGAATCATGATGTTTAGTAATATTGAAGAAAAATTTGCTGTTAAATCTGGTCGCAATGGTGGCGGCGGTGGCGGCGGTGGTATGGACGGCGGCGGCGGCATGGGTGGCAGCTGTTACGTCTACCCCGACTCACCAACAACGCCTGACATTGTCACACCCGATGTCACTTATAACCGTGGCATCTATATGAATGGCTCGATGACGATGGACGACGGCAATAGCGTGACCATCTGGGGTTTCACTGATGGCGGTGGCGGCGGCGGTATGGACGGCGGCGGTGCGTTTCCTTCTCCGGCTATGCGTGTGACTCAGGGTCAGATCGTTCATACCAACCTCAATGTTCAGGGCATGATGTGGAACCACACGATTCATCACCACGGCATTGAACCGGCCGATCACTCTGATGGTGTCGGTCATATCACCTGGGATGTTGATGGCCAATACACCTACCAGTGGCGTCCCATGCACCCGGGCACGTATTTTTACCACTGTCACACCAACACCGTATTGCATGCCGAAATGGGCATGTACGGCGCGCTGATCGTTGATCCACCTGAAGGCCCCGGCACACTGATTTCAGGCAAAGTCACTTATGACTCTGAAGCTTTCTGGGTGGTTGATGAAATTGATTCTAGCTGGCATACACTGCCATGGGACGCCGGTAGTTGCGGTGCGGATGTTGGCTTAAACGTGCTCAATCCGGACTACTTTATCATCACTGGTGTCGATGCCAGTGGCAGTTCCGCAATGAATTTGCCACCGATTTCAGGCCAGATGCGCGTGGGTGAAAAACTACTGGCACGTTATGTCTGTGCCGGCTATCACCCTCAGCACATCCGCATTCCTGCTGAATTAAATGCGACAGCTTATATCTCAGATGGTCGCATCTTGCCGACGCCCATCGCCATGACGGATTTCAGAGCGCATTCAGCCGAACGATATGACATGATTCTGGCACCTACGACGCCTGGTGATTATGTCATCGAGTTCGACATCATTGACTGGATCACCGGCGAAGTTCATGGCACGGCAAGAACTAATGTGGTGGTAAGCGCATAATAAACACGCTTTAAAGGTGTTTTTAATTAAAAGGGGGAATCTAAGATTCCCCCTTTTTTATATTTTTGTTTATATTTATTACTCACCTGCCATCTATCAGATAGATATGCGTGATTTTGAATTCATCAGCCACACACCGGTACTGGATTGACCTGAGCAACCAGTGAAACGGATAAGAAATAAAATCGCTGCCACCGTATTCAATCTTGCGCTTGCTGATGTGTATTTTTTTAGCTACTTTGCGATACTTCTTATGCTCCAGAAACTGCTTAAGAATCACTTTAAATTGTCGTTTATTTGATGCCGATTGTTTTGCTATCGCGGCGGCAAAATCAGATTCAATCGAAACCACACTGCCGGGCTGATAAAACCGACTTATTTCACTGACGTCACCGGACAAAAAGGCGCTGGCAAAAGCAGCCGCGCCGCGATTAATTTCACAGCTATAGGCCGGCAACGGCAACAACAAGCCGCAGACCAACACAGCTAATATTAATTTCATATTATTCATAGTCATACATTTCATTAACATCACAGCATCTTTCGACAACGTTACTTTCGGGCCGTGTTAGTTACTCGCTCTGCTAATATTAGAAGCCTTATAAAAACCAAAGCAGATAAAATGACTACCATCAGATAAGTTTTATACCCCTGCCTGAATATAATGCAGCGCTAAAGACCATTCAACAAAAGACTTTGCTATATTGTAATTTGAGCACGCACTCAATTATATTGTTAATCATGCACGCAAATTCAAAGACCCTGTTAAACATAAAAGCATGATGATGAAACAACAGCCGGAGATAAATTCATAAATATAAAACTGCCGTCAATTGATGGCACACTGTTTGATTCCTATAGCCTGAAAGGCAAGCCGTTTATGCTATCTTTTCTTCGCTT
Source organism: Gammaproteobacteria bacterium (assembly GCA_029882395.1). Lineage (GTDB taxonomy): Bacteria > Pseudomonadota > Gammaproteobacteria > SZUA-229 > SZUA-229 > JAUVDT01. Next base: position 1,629 of record JAOUKT010000029.1, on the reverse strand, counting down.
TGCCAGCTGTCCATTTTGCAACCTGCGCATTAATGAGCTGGTGAATGCCTATGATCAGTTAGCCGATGACTTTACCATTATTGCCATTTTTGATTCACCATTAGATAACCTGACTCGGCATATCAAGGGTCACCATGCACCGCACCCTGTTCTGGCTGATGAAGAAAATATATATTATGCGCAATACGCGATTCAGCACTCAGTGCCCGGCATGTTAAAAGGCATGCTCTTTCGCATGCCGACGCTAATAAAAGGCATGACAAAAGGTTATCTGCCGATAGTCATTAAAGGCCGTGTCACCATGCCAGCCGATTTTCTTATTGATCAAAACGGCATCATTCAAACAGCTCATTACGCAAAAGATGAAGGCGATCATTTAGCCTTTGAAACGATTAAGGCTTTTTCGTTTAATACAGACTGACGCAGAAAAAATTTCGCGGCTAGCGTGTCACCCAAAATGCAGGATTACATGCTTGCCTTTTATACAGCTGGCTGCGCCACTGTCAGAACATTAACTGGTATGCGGAAACCACTCCAAGCAAACCAACAAGCCAGTAAACAAACAGAATACTGCGCAAGCTTATCTTGTACTTTAGCTCATAATAACGCCAGAACTCGCCATGGCGCAGCAGTCCCTTTGGAATTGTTATCAGCGCAACGCATGTCACCGGTAAAATTACCATCAGCCCGAAACCCAGGCCAAGCGGCCAGGGGTTATCGCTGGACACACCGTTTGCGTAAATCACCACGGGCATGCCGATACCCGCCAGCGAGAACACGGTGGCAATGTTATTGATCCAGTTATTGCGCTTAAAGAGCTGCTGCTTTGTGAAAGCATCATATGCGGACGTCGCAGCAGGCGGTGACAGCCGGCTCCAAAGACTGATGATTAATGGCGTTGCATAAGCCGCCGCCACAGCACTGAAAACCGGTACAAAGCTATTGATAGTCATCATAATTACAAAACTCTAAGGTTTAGATAGCAGGCTCGGCTGCCTGTTATATGCACGTGATAGCAATGCCCGCAGCAATGACTCGCGTCGTTGCCACCGGCCATTTTTATCACTGAACCATAAGCCGGTCAAACGCCTGCTCAATAGACATAGGCTGCGCCGGCATTACTTATCGTGTTGTCAGTTTGCTCACCGGCAATACCCGTAGCGGCACTGTCTTCCCAGGGTGCTCCGGCAACAAATGTGTCGCCATTAGCAGACAATGCAACAGATACGCCAAAGCCATCTTCAGCTTCACTATTGGGTGACTTGACGTAGGCATACTGACTCCACAGGCCGGCTTTACGCTCAAACAAATATGCCGCGCCACTTTTCCAGGCGCCGCCGACGGTTTCATTAGCGTTGATGCCTGTTGCCGTATTGTTTTCAAACTTCGCGCCAACGGCGAGCATATTGCCGTCTTCGCTCAACGAAACAGACCAGCCAAAGTTCAAGGTCGACTGGCTATTAGACGCTTTGATATACGTCTCGGCAGTGGCAAACAAGCCCAGTACATTATTAAATATATACACCGCGCCACTCAGGCCTGCACTGTTATCACTTTGATCGCCATCTATCCCTGTCGCGGCGCTAGCTTCCTGACACGCGGTCACAGCCAGGCTGCTTCCGTCTGCCG
>JAOUKT010000134.1 GCA_029882395.1 Gammaproteobacteria bacterium | reverse complement strand
TCCCGGCCCGGCGCTAGACTATCGACCATTGAACGGCCAGCGAGTGGCGTAAAACTCAGCGCGCTTAAATGCTCAGCAAATGTTGGTACGTCAAAATGGCCAATCTGCACTATATGACCAGGCGCCACTTCAAAACCAACAAAGGCGTCTCTCAACTTACGACTGCTATAGTCATCCAGTGAAAATTGAATTTTATAGGTGAAACGTTTGTTTACTTTTCCCTGCATAAACAGCCAGGCATTAAATAAATCGAAACGGGGAAGTCGCGAGGTATGCGAATCAACCGGGATGGTGTCGACCAGAAGATACCCACCTAACAGAAAGGAATTATTGTCATCGCCAGACACAATACGTAAACCGTTATCTATACTGATTGACGGATCAGCCTCAGCTACGGAGATAATGAATACACAGATAAAAATAGACAGAACAACTTTACGCAAACGTATATAGAGACCCATACCTATTCGCTCTTTAAATAGATGTTAGTGCATATTAAAGCAATATAATCAGGACAACCATAACAATTTAGTAAAGAATTATAGTGTTTAAATTAAGACATTTAACCAAACTGGACACTCGATCAACATTATTCATAACTGAAAAACCGATTAAACCAATAAGGATCATCAAAATGACGGCGACCGGAAAACGCTGTCGCGTGATGACCGGCCTGTCGCATGCTGCCAGGTGCACGCACGCCTGTTGGCCATAAGAACCAACGCTCAAAACGTTGTGTATACTTTACGATCCCCTTATTGTTAAACAGGCTTTTCTGGTTAATTGAATCAGGCAAGGATCTTAAAACAGAATATGGCTGTAGATAATAAGTTTTCTCAACTTCTCCGGTAACAGCGTACACGCCACGCACGAAATGGGTGGCACTTTCAATTCGCACCGCCCAGTTTTTATTTCGCTGCAAACGTGTTTTTGCCACATACAGTGGCTCAGCATCTCGTCCAGCCAATTCCGCCGCAAAATTCACTGCTGGTGTCAGAAATAGTTTGTGATAACAGCCACAGCTATGGATCGAGTCAGCAAGCAGTGGTTTAAAATGTTCATCAAGAGTCACCCGCCAGATAAGACTATCAAGACGACCTGAAAACAAATCAAGCGCCTTGCTCTTCGGGCGTTCGCTGAACCAGATCACATAATTCAATTGCGGCAAAACACGATCATTTAACAGCGTATAAGATATGAACTGATAACTGACGGGTTGCCTGACATTAATTGCCGGCTTGCCCTGCTTGTCAAAATACACTGCCCCCGGCAGATCATAGCCAGAGACAGTTTCAATTTCCCAAACGGGTGCATAGCGAGACAATAGGTCTGCTTCTTCATATGACTCAAGAACCGGGATGCCCAAAGCATCTCCCCGCCACTCAGGCAAAGATTCAGATCGTTCCATGGGGCCATATCGAGTGTATGAACCGGTAGCAGTACGTTCATTAACCGGATGATCAAAATCCTGGTCGTACTCAGCATGCAGTTTGCGCACGCCTCTTTTTACAAATAACGAGCTAATCGGATACAGACCCAGCCACCGCTTCCAGCCCTGATAATCATCTGGCACGTCATTCACTTCGACGACCCTTTGCAGTGCCTTGCTGTCACCCATAAGTACATCCAACTGCTGAACGCGACAATTATCAAGGCGAAATGTCAACTGATCAGCCGAACCTAAAGCCAGTTTTTCAAGCAGAGCCTGCTGTCCTGACAGATTAAGATTCCGCCACTCAAAACTGAATGCGATTTCATCAAGCTTTGCCTGATGCCGTAACCATTGCCGTTTCTGAGCATTGTTTTTAAGGCGTGTTTTTATCGTCGCCAGAAACCGGTTTGTTCGCAACCCGAGCGCCATGTCAAAGCGATACGATTGAACATCTGTCACAGCCTGCTTGTCGACAAACTTGTTCACGCTGCGAAACAGCTCCTGACACGCCTGATCGGCTTCATTATTTGCATACGCTTCAATACTGAAGATAAACCCCAGACAAATAAAAAGGGCGCTCGTCCAAGCACCCTTTCCTGTGAAGATATTTTTTTGCATTTAGTTCTCTGTTGCTGTGGTTACGAAGCCCTTCAGGGTTCTGCGTAAATTATCCGTTTCATGGCCACACTCAATCACACCAAAATTATTGACAATATCACGAGGTGATTCATAACTTAACCAGGACGTGCCATTATCATCTTTCCAGACCACTACCTTCATTGGTTTGTCTTTGCGCAAACCTTTACCACATAAGCCTATATTGGCGCCGAACAGGGGATTGGCAAATTTCACTTCATTTGCTGATCCCATCCCTTCGTCTTCATTCAGTATCGGTACGCCCTCGCGTTCCAGCGCCTGGACAAATCGATCCAGCGTTATTTCCGGTGTAAAATCACTGACGAGCTTGATCCGCTCACCAGCAGCATTCGCAACCGAGACAAAAAACAGCAAAACGATAAAAATCAGATGTCGCATAG
>JAOUKT010000028.1 GCA_029882395.1 Gammaproteobacteria bacterium | reverse complement strand
TTTAAAAAACTATGCAAGCGGTATCTGGCACAGTCCTTTTGATTATAAAAACCGTGCCATGATTTACTTGCCAGAAGACCTGCCTGAGCCATCACAGCCGCAGTACACTCATCAGCTAATGCAGGCCATGCTGCCGGTCATTAAATCCAGTGATGGCCGGGCTTTTCTGTTATTTACCAGCTACCGGGCGATGAATGAAGCCAATGATTTTCTAAAACAACGGCTCGATTATCCTATCTTTGTGCAGGGTCAAAAACCAAAGCACCAGTTACTGGCGGCGTTTAAAGACGCCGGTCAGGCGGTGTTATTGGGCACCAGCAGCTTTTGGGAAGGGGTCGATGTCAGAGGCGAGGCACTGACCTGCGTGATGATCGATAAATTGCCGTTTGCATCGCCAGGAGACCCGGTCTTGCAGGCGCGTATGGATCAGATTCGTCACAACGGCGGCAACCCTTTTATGGATTTCCAGCTGCCAACCGCTGTGATCAGTTTAAAACAGGGGGCTGGCCGGCTGATTCGCGACCTCACGGATTACGGTGTGCTGGTGATTGGTGATCCGCGCATTATTCATAAACAATATGGCAAGATGTTTATAAAAAGCTTGCCAGAAATGCCGGTAACACAATCGATCCAGGCAGTAGAAGGCTTTTATCAGCAAATACGCCAAAAAGCTAAGGTGCCGGCATGAAATTACTGGCCATAGACACAGCGACAGAAGCTTGTTCAGCTGCGTTGTATATTGATGGTGAAATCAGCTCTGAATACGAGCTCGCGCCACGCCAGCACACCCAGCTGATCCTGCCGATGGTGGATCGCTTGCTCGCAGATGCCGGTCTGCTAGTAAATCAGCTCGATGCCTTATCCTTTGCCCGTGGCCCGGGCGCTTTTACCGGCGTTCGCATAGCAGCGGGCGTGATACAGGGTTTATCCTATGCGGCTGATATACCGGTGGTACCGGTTTCAACGTTGGCTGCCATGGCCGCCGGCATTTTTCAGCAATACGGTCACCGTGATGTACTAACGGCTATTGATGCGCGCATGGGCGAGGTGTACTGGGCAGCGTATCATCTTGATCATGATGTTATCGACTTATTAGGCCAGGAGCTCGTTAGCAGTATTGATAACCTGCCTGCCTGCGACGCTAGAAAATGGGTCGGGGCGGGAACAGGGTGGACAGAGTATAAAGCGCAACTGGCGCATAAATATGGCGTTGATGAGGCCGATATCTATAGTGATTATTTGCCGACCGCCGAGTCAGTAGTGAGGCTCGCGGCGCTGGATTTTCAATTGGGAAAACAGATGTCAGCGCATCAGGCTCAGCCGGTATATCTGCGTGATAATGTCGCCAAAAAGAAACAAATCCCGTCACGCTAATGCTTTTAGATCCTGACGTAAGCTCTTGAATAGGGTATGATTGATTGTTAATTTATTAGTCCAGAAATATTAGCCAAAATGTTAGAAATCAATCTGTTTGCCACCCATATAGCCGATTTAAAACAGCGCTCTGAAACGCTTAGGGGGTATCTTTGACTTCGAAGCCAAACAAGAGCGCCTTGAAGAAGTCCTAAGAGAGCTTGAACAGCCAGATATCTGGAATAAGCCGGAAGCGGCACAGGCTCTGGGGCAGGAGAGAACGGCTCTTGAAACCATCGTGCATACATTAAACACGCTGTTTAATGGTCTCGATGATACATTAGATCTATTACAAATGGCTGCAGAAGAAGATGACCAGGAAACGGTCGATGCTGTTATTGCCGATATCGACGTGTTTGAAAAACAAGTGGCTGAATTAGAGTTTCGGCGCATGTTTTCCGGTGAAATGGATCATAATAATGCTTTTATGGATATTCAGTCCGGCTCGGGTGGTACCGAAGCACAGGACTGGGCAGAAATGATCCTGCGCATGTATCTGCGCTGGGGTGAGGCGCATGGCTTTAAAACAGAGTTAATGGAGGTTTCAGCCGGCGATGTCGCGGGTATTAAAAGCGCTACTATTCGCTTTCAAGGTGAATATGCCTATGGCTGGCTAAGAACAGAGACTGGCGTTCACCGGCTGGTGCGTAAATCGCCATTTGATTCGGGTAACCGCCGTCATACTTCGTTTTCATCTGTCTTTGTTTCGCCTGAAGTCGATGATAATGTGGATATCGATATCAACCCGGCTGATCTTCGCATTGACGTGTACCGTGCCAGTGGTGCCGGTGGTCAGCATGTTAACCGTACTGAGTCGGCCGTGCGTATTACCCATAACCCTACCAATGTCGTGGTGCAGTGCCAGAATGACCGCTCGCAACACAAAAATAAAGCCGCTGCGATGAAACAATTAAAGGCAAAACTGTATGAGCTTGAAATGCAAAAGCGCATGGGTGAGCAACAAGCCTTAGAAGAAACCAAATCAGATATCGGCTGGGGCAGCCAGATCCGTTCTTATGTTCTGGATCAGTCGCGAATCAAGGATTTGCGAACAAACGTTGAAACCGGCAATACACAAGCGGTGCTTGACGGAGGACTGGATATATTTATCGAAGCCAGCCTAAAAAGTGGCCTCTAAAAGCGGCTAGCAGTGTGCATACTAATTCAGGTAAACAGTAAAACTAAAATGACTCAAGAAAATACTACAGAACAAACCGACAATGTTGAAACAGTTGATGAAAATAAACTGATTTTGCAGCGCCGCGAAAAGCTCGGCGCATTACGCGAAGAGGGCATTGCCTTTCCTAATGACTTCCGGCGCGATGTGATGGCGGAAGAATTGCACCTGCAATACGGCGGTAAAGAAAAAGAAGAGCTTGAGTCATTAAACCAGCGTGTTGCGATTGCCGGCCGCTTGATGGCAAAACGCATTATGGGTAAAGCCAGTTTTGCTCAAATACAGGATATGTCGGGACGCATTCAGGTATTTGTTCAGCGCGATAGTCTGCCCGAAGGGTTCTATAATGATCAGTTCAAAAAATGGGATATTGGCGATGTTATTGGCGCAGAAGGCATTTTGTTTAAGACAAAAACGGGCGAGTTATCGGTAAAAATCGATGATATCAAACTACTGACAAAATCGTTGCGCCCGTTACCTGAAAAATGGCACGGCCTGACGGATCAGGAAACCCGATATCGCCAGCGTTATGTTGATTTGATTATGAACGAAGATGTGCAAAAAACATTTAAGTTACGTTCAAAAATTATCAGTTACATACGGCAGTTTTTCGATAGCCAAAATTATATGGAAGTTGAAACGCCTATGATGCATGTGATTCCTGGCGGCGCTACTGCAAGGCCGTTTAACACGCACCACAATGCCCTCGATATGCCGTTGTATTTGCGGATTGCGCCCGAGTTATATTTAAAGCGGCTGGTGGTGGGCGGTTTCGAGCGTGTCTATGAAATCAATCGTAACTTCCGCAACGAAGGTTTGTCGACCCGGCATAACCCGGAATTCACCATGGTTGAGTTTTATCAGGCCTATGCCGATTATAAAGACCTGATGGACATTACCGAAGCCTTATTACACGGTCTGGCCAAAGATGTTGTGGGTAAAAGCAAGATCGAATACCAGGGTGATATTTATGACTTTGGCAAAAAGTTTGAGCGCATGACAGTGCTTGAATCGATCTTGCATTTCAATCCTGATCTAAGCGCTGAGCAGTTAAACGATATCGATAGCGCCAGAGCGATTGCTGAAAAACTGGCGATTCCATTAAAGGACTCTTATGGTCTGGGTAAAGTCCAGATTGAAATTTTTGAGAAAACGGTCGAGCACCGTTTAATGCAGCCAACCTTTATCACCGAATACCCGACCGAGGTGTCACCACTGGCCAGGCGCAATGACGATAATCATTTTGTTACCGATCGCTTTGAGTTTTTTGTCGGCGGGCGAGAAATCGCCAATGGCTTTTCCGAGCTAAACGATGCAGAAGATCAGGCCGCGCGCTTTAAAGACCAGGTGCTTGAAAAAGATGCCGGTGATGATGAAGCCATGCATTATGACGAAGATTACATTCGTGCGCTGGAACACGGGCTGCCGCCAACAGCAGGCGAAGGTATCGGCATAGACCGGCTGGTCATGTTATTAACCGATTCGGCATCAATCAGAGATGTGATTTTATTCCCGCATATGCGCCCTGAAGCGTGAAGAGGTTTAACTAGGACTGGTGTAGCGGCGCGCGTGTGATGCTGCCCTGAGATGTTATAAAAATATTTTAAATGAAACTGATCGTAATTTAAGAAAAAAATTAAGGAACACGGAATGAAAAGAAGTGATATTGAGCAGGCTGCATCGCCGTCTAATAACATGCCGCAGATGTATGCGCCGTATTATGATGATGAAATCAGTCTGGTAGACTTGTGGCTGGTATTAGTCAAACATAAAAAAGTCTTGTTCTATGTTTTTATGCTCTCATTGGTATTAGCCACCGCGGTAGCTGTGTCCAAAAAACAGCAATATGAATTTATTTCTGTGATTGAAGTGGGTCGTCTGCCGTCTGCCAAAGGTTATGACTATGTCGCGTCCCTGGAATCGGCAAAAGCAAAACTGGAGCAGGGATACATTCCCTTTGTTTTAGCTGACATTGAAAAAGATCAGCGTGGTCAATATAAAACAACGATTGAACTGCCAAAAGGCGCTCATTTATTATCCGTCAAGACAAAAAGCACAGAAGATAATAAAGCGCTTCATCAGACTTTTCATGCCACGATTTTAGCGAAGCTGATTGATGATTTAAACCTCTTGGTTGAGAATTACAAAGACAAACAAAACTCGGATTTGAAAATTCAGACATTAAGCCTGAAAGAATACAGCGAGTCTCAAGATGAGCTGTTAGCTCAAATAAAACAGAAGATTAAACAGCAAGAATCCGAACTGTCAGCGCTAAAAAAATCATTTAATAAATCCCAAGTCAATAAAGAGTCTGTTGCATTGCTGGCGGCTGAGACGGCTGATGTATATGACCAGCTGCGGCAATTGACTGAAAAAACTCAGGCGACAATCTTGCTGAAACAAACACGTATCGCTGATATCGAGTTAAATCTTGAGAAAGTCATCCCAACTAAATCCATCGTGCCTTTTTATCAGTCGAACACTTCAAAAGGCTTGTCGAATAAGATTTTATTTATTCTGATTGTTTTTGTCGGCGGAATCTTTGCGCTGATCGCGGCATTTGTTGCAGAGTTTGCTGATAAGGTAAGAGAGAAGATGAAGCAGCAAGAGACGGCATAGTCTCTTGCTGAAAGACGGTTACAAGTCTATTGATGATCTGGCTTCGTCGATCATCGCCTGATTTTCTTCAATATTGATTGAATCAACTTCGGTATCAAGATCGAGCTTATCGAAAGCCTGAATTCTTGTCCAGTCGTCGGTTCCGGGTAAGCCTTCAGCGAAGCCGCCCTGCAAAATTGAGACTTGAATGATGTCGGTAAGATCGGCATCGCCGGCATGGCTGCGGTTGAACTTGTAGCAGTCCGAGACAGCGTCGATTAACTCGGGTGCAAATTTCCAGGATTCCAGTATCAGTCTGCCAACGCGCCCGCCAATTGAATAAATCACTTCACTGAGGGCATCATTATCGTTGAATAGTTCGTCATCTTCTTCAGCGAAAACCAATATCGGCAGTGTGCCAATATTATGGATAAGCCCGGCCAGTAATGCATGCTCGTTTGAAATCGGTGTCATTGATGCCAGCATCCGACTGATGGCGGCCACTTCGACGCTGGTGCTCCAGGCTGCGCGGAAATGCCTGTCCAGTACTTCTGAGGTTGACTGGTACATTTGTTTCATAGCCAGACGTATCACCAGATCTTTTACGATCTTAATGCCGAGTCTGGAGATTGCCATTTGAATATCTTCGATTGCGTTATTGCCTCTGTATAACGGGCTGTTAGCGACCTGTATGAGTCGAGTGGTCAACGAAGCATCCTGTGACAGAATGGCTGCAATGGTGAGAATAGAGCTGTTCTCGGCTTCAGCTTCATCTCTGATTTTAATGGCTATTTCAGGAAGTGTCGGTAAGATAACCTTATCACTGGCTATTGCTACCTGTAAATTCAGATACACTTCTTCAGCTTTATCGCTCATTCTTAAAGGGCCCCAAACGGTTATTTTTTATTTAAACTGAAGTATAGACGGCAATTCTAAAAATGCCTACCTATAGATACAGTTAATAGATGTTAATCGAAATAACCTTGGTCAGCGGGCTATTTTTTTGCCGCAGGCAATTCGTAAGGTATTTCCAGAATTTCGATATTTTCGCCATTTTCGTCGTTAAGTCGTAAATTTGAGCTTTCCGATTCACTGGTCTGGATTACCGCCAGGGCCTCAATGCCTTTGCCGGATGAAGCCGGTGCAGCGATAACGATATTGCCCGTACCCTGGCCCGAGGTTGATGCCGGGCTGTATAAAGCTGTGCCGGCAGAAACGGGTTCTGAACGATCAATATGAATTCGATACATTCTACGTTTCAATTTGCCCAGATAGTGCATTCTGGCAACGATCTCCTGACCGGTGTAACAGCCTTTTTTGAAACTGACGCCGTTAATTAATTCAAGATTCACCATTTGAGGCACAAATGATTCAACAGTGCCGGTATAAATGGTGGGAATACCGGCTCGTATTTCGAGCAGGTTCCACACATCTTTGCCAACCGGTGCAGCATTCACATCAAGGCCTTGCCAGAGATTAATGATGTCTCCGACAGGGCCGCTTATTTGATATCTTGGTTGAGTGCCGGCGAGCTTTATAACGCTTAAATCGCCGGAATGGGTGACAGCGTCAGTGCTCTCGGGTATGTGTTTAAGGTGCTTTAGTAACTCGGTATCAGCATTGGGCCCGCTGATGCCGATGCTGACAAAGTCAGTTGAGCAATTGATGAATTCAACCTTGCTTCTCATGATGAACATTTTCAAGCGTTTAAAGGTTTCTTCGTAAAGCTCTTCAGGTAACAGCAAATAGAGATCGTTATTTTTTTTGAAAATTCTAAAGCTGGCTAATAATCGACCTTTTTGATTGCAATAGCCGCTGAGTTGACTGTGATCTTCGGTCACTTGTTCAATATCATTGGTTAGCTGGCCCTGTAAAAAACTTGCCGCATCCGAACCGATGGCTTTAATCAGACTAAAATGACTGAGGTCGGCAATGATCAGTCCATTGTCACTGGCGCGACTTTCGAGCTCAGGATTGCCAAAGTGCAGAAGTTGGTCGTCAGCGTATTCAGCGCCCATGTTTGTAAGAAAATCTCGCCATTTTGTTTTCACGGTGACTCCAGTAAACAATTAAAACATTGTGGCTTCATCATAGTTAAATTACTATAATGAGTCGACATACACTTTATATGGTCAAGTGTGGCCATAATCAACATGGCTTGTAAAAAACGCCTTATTGACTATAACTTATGCAACCGTCTGAAAAGCGAATATTTTATAATGATAACCGAGGAGACAACAGATGTTGTTGCATGACAGACGCCCTAAATACCTGAATTTATTTAAAATTAAACTGCCGATCGCCGGCATTATTTCAATTTTTCATAGACTAACCGGTATATTGTTGTTTTTGTTTATTCCGCTTAGTCTTTATTTTCTGCAGTTATCCGTAAAAGATGCATCATCATTTCAAGAAGTGACGGCGTTAATGCATTATCCGCTCAGTCGTTTTTTTATTCTGCTGATTGTCTGGTCATTGCTTCACCACCTGCTAACAGGGCTCAGGTTTCTGTTGATCGATATGGAATTCTTTCTTGACAGGAAATTATCCAGTCTCTCAGCCTGGGTTGTGGTTGTCATCGAGGCATTGCTGATGTTTGCTGTAATCGTGGGGTTATTTTTATGAGCATGGTGGCGCTGGAGGGTTTACGGCCCTGGATACTGCAGCGACTAACTGCTGTTTACCTGCTGTTGTATGTTTTTTATGTTGCGGTCTACTGGCTGTTTTTCAATAGTTTCACATACAATCACTGGTTGCAGTGGCTTTCAGATGACAGTAATCAGATTTTACTAAGTCTGTTTTATTTATCGATGCTGATCCATTCCTGGGTCGGAATACGCGATGTATTGTTAGATTATATAAAGCCTTTTTTACTCAAGCTATTGTTATTGTTTGGGGTGGCCTTGTTTCTCATAGGCTCTGGTTTCTGGCTGATAAAAATATTAATGATGGTGAAAGCATAATGGCCCATAGTAATTCGACAAAAAACATCAGCTATCGACGTTTTGATACCTTGATCATTGGTGCGGGCGGTGGCGGCTTGCGCGCGGCACTGCAATTATCAGAGGCGGATGCCAGCGTCGCTGTTGTTTCCAAGGTTTTTCCCACCCGCTCACATACTGTGGCGGCCCAGGGCGGGGTTAATGCCGCGCTTGCTAATGTCTCGGAAGATAACTGGCACTGGCATATGTTTGATACCGTTAAAGGCAGTGATTATCTGGGCGATCAGGATGCCATAGAATATATGTGCCGGGCGGCATCAAAAGTTGTTTATGAGCTGGAACACTTTGGTGTGCCTTTTTCGCGGCTCGATAATGGCTCGATTTATCAGCGGCCCTTTGGTGGTCAGAGTAAAAATTTTGGTGGCTCACAAGCTACCCGAACCTGCGCGGCTGCCGACAGAACCGGGCATGCAATCTTGCACAGCTTGTATCAGCAAAATATCCGGGCAAAAACACATTTTTTTGATGAATACTTTGCCGTTGATTTAATAAAAGACGATGAAGGCAATATACAAGGTGCGCTGGTATTTGATATTAAAACCGGTGATATCGTTGTAATTGAGGCCAAGACCACCTTGCTGGCAACCGGCGGAGCCGGTCAGTTATATCGCACCACGACCAACGCGCTTATCAATACCGGTGACGGCATGGCCATGTCATTACGCGCCGGTGTGCCGTTACAGGATATGGAGTTTTTTCAGTTCCACCCAACCGGTATTGCTGGCCGGGGCATGTTAATTACCGAAGGTGCGCGAGGCGAAGGCGGTTATCTGGTCAATGGTCTGGGTGAGCGCTTTATGGAGCGTTATGCGCCTAATGCAAAAGATCTGGCCAGTCGCGATGTGGTGAGCCGTGCGATTGCGACTGAAATTCGCGAAGGCCGGGGTTGTGGTAAAGATAAAGGTCATGTTTTATTGAAGCTCGATCATCTTGAAGAAAGCGTGATTCAAAAACGTCTGCCGGGCATTCGTCAAACCTGTAAGACATTTTTAGGGCTTGATCCTGTTGAGAGTGAAATCCCTGTTTATCCGACTGCCCATTATACAATGGGGGGCATTCCAACTAACCGTGACGGGCAGGTGGTAACACCGGTTAAAGACACGCCAGAAGAACCTGTTCAGGGGCTTTATTCTGCTGGTGAATGCGCCTGTGTTTCTGTGCACGGTGCCAATCGGCTGGGTGGCAACTCGCTGCTCGATATACTGGTGTTTGGTCGTTCAGCGGCAAATCATATTATTACCCAGCTGCAGGAAAATCGTTTTCATCGTCGCTTGCATCAGCCCAGTGTTGATCAGGCCTTAGAGCGGCTGTTTCGCTGGAACAAAAAAGGTGATGGAGAATCAGTCGAAGAGCTGCGTACAGATTTGAAAAAAGTGATGGATGAAAACTGCGGTGTTTTTAGAACCCAGGAAGTGCTTGATGAGGGCATTGAAAAAGTCTCAGCACTAGCAGAACGATTAAAAGACGCCGTTATAGATGATCATTCCGATGTCTTCAATACTGCCAGGGTAGAGGCTCTGGAGCTTGAAAATATAATGGATGTTGCATTAGCAACCGTGTATTCAGCTGCGGCGCGTACCGAAAGCCGTGGAGCCCATTCAAGAATAGATTATCCGCAGCGGGATGATATTCACTGGATGAAACATACACTATATTTCAGCGAAAACAGAAGCATTGATTTTAAGCCGGTTCGTACCAAGCCACTCTCAGTCGATAGCTTTCCTCCAAAGCCTCGTGTTTATTAATGAATAGCCTAGACGTGAGAAGGCCAGATGATGCGATTTAAAATATACCGATTTAATCCTGAGACCGATAAAAAGCCTTATGTTCAGGAATACGAATTAGAAAAAATTGAACCGGGCATGATGTTGCTTGATGCACTAAAACAAATCAAAGAGCAGGACCCGAGTCTGGGTTTCAGGCGTTCCTGTGGTGAAGGTGTTTGTGGTTCTGATGGCATGAATATAAATGGTACCAATGGCCTTGCCTGTATCACCCCGCTGGCTGATTTAAAAAGCCCGGTTGAAATCAATCCATTGCCGGGTTTACCGGTTGTGCGTGATTTGATTATCGATATGGAGCAGTTTTATAAACAATACCGGGAAGTAAAACCCTATCTGACAAGAAAAGCGCCGTTGCCTGAACTCGAATTAAAACAAAGCCCCGAAGAAAGGGATAAGCTGGACGGCTTGTATGAATGTATATTGTGCGCCTGCTGCTCAACCTCATGCCCTTCATTCTGGTGGAATCCCGACAAGTTTTTAGGCCCGGCAGCGCTGTTGCAGGCAGGGCGCTTTTTACAGGATAGCAGGGACCAGACTCAGGCGGAGCGGCTGGAGGCATTAGATGGGCCTTTTAAATTATTCAGGTGTCATACAATTATGAATTGTGTGCAGGTTTGTCCTAAAGATCTGAATCCGACAAAAGCCATCGGTGAGATTAAAAAAATGATGCTAAAACGAACGATATGAGAGTATCGTATGATTGATAATCAGGCACTGTTACCCGGCGCGCTGCGCTGGCGTTGTCGGCGGGGTATGCTGGAGCTGGATTTAATGCTGTTGTCATTTGTGGATAATGAAATAGACAATCTGTCGGCTGGCGAATTACAAGTGTTTGATCGTTTACTGGATTACCCTGATCAGACGCTGCTTGAGTTATTTTTAAACCAGACGCATTCATCGGATAAGGAAATCAGTGGTTTTGTCAAAAGAATTCGCCAGTCCACTAACGCTTGAGCTATCTGGCTCCGTTATTTTAAAAAAATATTTTATTGTAATCCATGCTTTGGCTGTGTTTGCCGTTTGTTATGCTGAAATAGACCTTGCCGTTCAGCTTTTCTTATTTACACTTGTCCTGTTTCATTATCTATTTCAGACGCGGTATTGTTTTCAAATAATAAAAATTGTCTGCTCAAATGATAATGAATGGCGATTAATCAATAGCCTTGGCGAATCGACAGAGACAAAACTCACGCCGATGTCTTTTCTTTCTTCCTGGCTGGTGATTCTGGCTTTTAAGTCTGCCAGCGGTAAAAGACAGTCTGTTTTGATAGCTTTTGATAGTTTGAGCGAAGCGAGCTTTAGACAACTGAAAGTTAAACTGACGACATTAAGATCAAAAGATGTTGATAAGGCGGCCAGCCATGGCTTTTAAGAGACGTGATATACTTTGATAATGCTAAATGATCAACATACTCCTTCGCACCTGCAGGCATGTAACGATATTCATAAAGAGTCTTTTGCTGCGTTAATGGACTTGTATGAAAATAATTACCTGCGCCTTAAAAAGCTGATACCTGGCATGTCTGAAATAAATGGCGCGGCAGTCTCGACTGTATTTGGTTGTCTGGATTTGCATTTGTGTATTCTTGAGCAAAGCAAGTTTACGACGCTGTTGTCGTTAAGCTATTATTTTGAGCGTGAACAGGCTCTGGTGCGGGAACCGAATTTGCAGATTCGTGTCTATCATGACGTGGCACTGGCTGAGGTGCTCAGTGGGGAGTTGCATCACGGCAAGCTCAGGCTTAAAAAAATACCCGAAACAGCGATTATAGAGCGCTGGCATCTGAACCGATTTTTATACAAATGGCTGGGTTTTTGTTTGCATATTGGGCATGGTTTTGAGCGTTCTGGCTGCGCGAAAAATGTAAATCATCGTATGAATCAACTTTTATCCGCAAAATTATCATCTTGAACGCCTAAGTTATTGATTTATAAATGGCATGTCTTGCCTAGAGAATGCATATTATTAATGCAGAAAGGGCCTGATTTATGTTAGAATTAGCGCAGATTTTTTGACTAAACCATAATTAAAACAAACAAGCTGTGAATGTTGACAGGTGTATTCCTGGATACCGGGAAATTGATAAAAAGCAGTTATTATTTAACGGCTGTTATTTGTGCTGTAAAGCCTGATCTTAATCGATTGAAACCATCACTTAAAACACTTGTTTTGACATGAAGTTATCAAACATATGGCTGATTTCGCCAAAGAAATAGTTCCAGTAAATCTAGAAGATGAAATGCGTCAGTCCTATCTGGACTATGCCATGAGTGTAATCGTCGGCAGGGCGCTTCCCGATGTTCGTGATGGTTTGAAACCGGTTCACCGGCGCGTTTTATACGCAATGAATGTGCTCGGTAACGACTGGAACAAATCCTACAAAAAATCCGCTCGTGTAGTCGGTGATGTTATCGGTAAATACCATCCGCATGGTGATACCGCAGTCTATGACACTATCGTGCGTATGGCGCAGCCTTTTTCCTTACGTTACATGCTGGTTGATGGTCAGGGTAACTTCGGTTCAGTTGATGGCGATGCACCGGCTGCGATGCGTTATACCGAAGTGCGCATGGCAAAAATTGCGCATGAGATGCTCGCCGACCTTGATAAAGAAACCGTAGATTTTATTGAAAACTACGATGGCTCCGAGTCTGAACCAACCGTTTTTCCCAGTCGTTTACCTGGTCTGTTGATCAATGGCTCATCGGGCATTGCAGTGGGTATGGCGACCAATATACCGCCACATAATATCAATGAAGTGGTAAGTGCCTGCGTTGCCCTGGTCGATAATCCCGATCTGACGATTGACGAACTCATGCAGTACATTCCTGCACCTGATTTGCCCACCGCCGGTTTTATCAACGGAGTTAAAGGTATTCGGGATGCCTATCATACCGGCCGTGGCCGTATGGTTATGCGTGCGCGTTGCTCTATAGAAACCAATGAAAATAATGGCAAACAAACCATTCTTGTACATGAAATTCCGTATCAGGTTAACAAGGCGCGATTGATCGAAAAGATCGCAGAACTCGTTAAAGATAAAAAGATTGAAGGTATTACCGAGCTGCGCGATGAATCCGATAAAGACGGTATGCGTATCGTTATCGAGCTTCGCCGCGGTGAAGTCGGTGAGGTGATTCTAAATAACCTTTACTCACAAACACAGCTGCAGTGTGTGTTCGGTATCAATATGGTGGCTTTGGTAGATGGTCAGCCAAAACTTTTAAACCTTAAAGAAATTCTTGATGCCTTTATCCGTCATCGTCGTGAAGTCGTTACTCGGCGCACTATATTCGAACTGAAAAAAGCCCGTGAGCGAGCTCATGTGCTCGAAGGTTTAGCGATTGCGCTGGCTAATATTGACGAAGTGATCGAGCTGATCCGTAAAGCAGCAAACCCTGCAGCAGCCAAACAGCAATTGGTTGCAAAAGTGTGGGTGCCTGGTCAAATCACAGACATGTTAAGCCGTACTGGTGCCGATTCGACCCGGCCAGAAAACTTAAGTGCAGAATTAGGCCTGTTAAAAGACGGCTATCATTTATCAGAAACCCAGGCGCAGGCCATACTTGATTTACGTTTGCATCGTCTGACAGGTCTTGAGCAAGACAAGATCATTGATGAGTTTAAGGCGCTGCTTGAACTGGTTAAAGAATTACTGGAAATTATATCTAATCCAGAGCGTCTGCTTGAAGTCATACGCGAAGAACTGGCTGAAGTGGTTGAAAAGTTTGGTGATGAGCGTCGCAGTGAAATTATTCAGAATCGTCTTGACTTAACGCTGGAAGATTTGATTACCGAAGAAGATGTCGTCGTCACCATGTCTCATGAGGGTTACGTTAAAGCTCAGCCACTGACTGAATACGCGACACAACGCCGTGGAGGCCGTGGTAAAGCCGCGACCAAAATGAAAGATGAAGACTTCATCGATAAATTATTCGTTGCCAATACACACGATACTTTATTGTGCTTCTCTAACCGCGGAAAAGTCTACTGGATAAAAGTTTACGAACTACCTATTGCCAGCCGTGGCTCACGTGGCAAACCAATTGTTAACTTATTGCCGCTTGAAGATAACGAGCGCATCAATGCGGTATTGCCAGTTCGTGAATACGACGAAGATCACTACATCTTTATGGCTACCAGTAACGCCACGGTGAAGAAAACATCACTCATGAATTTCTCGCGCCCTCGTAACGGCGGCATTATCGCGGTTGATCTGCGTGATGATGATACCTTGGTTGATGTCGCCATTACTGACGGTTCATCACAAATCATGTTATTTGCAGACTCTGGTAAATCAATTCGCTTCTCGGAAACCGATGTCCGGGCAATGGGCCGTACAGCTGCCGGTGTCCGGGGTATGAAGTTAGCTGAAGGCAATAAGGTTATTAGCATGATTGTAGCCAGAGAAGACGGTTATATATTAACGGCTACTGAATTTGGATATGGCAAACGCACCTCTCTGGATCAATATTCACTTCAGGGTCGTGGTGGTCAGGGTGTGATTTCGATCCAGACCAGTGAGCGTAACGGTGCTGTGGTGGGCGCTGTGCAGGTCTCTGATGATGATCAGATCATGCTCATATCCGATTGTGGCACCCTGGTGCGAACAGAATCCAGCGGTGTGTCGATTACCGGCAGAAATACACAGGGAGTGCGCTTAATCAGGCTGGCCGATGAAGAAAAGCTGGTTGAAATCGAACGCATAGAAAACCTTTCTATTGACGGTGAAGATGACGATGCTGATAGCGAAGAGGGTGCTCAAGCATCTTCTGACACGGCTCAGGATTCAGCGCAACCGGATTCTTCTGACGAGTAAACATAAACATTTAATTTAATTTTATCGATGGGGTGAAGTGTGAGTCGCGTGTATAACTTTAGTGCCGGTCCAGCTATGTTGCCGGAAGCTGTTTTAAAACAAGCGCAGGAAGAACTGCTGGATTTTGCCGGCACGGGTTCATCGGTGATGGAGCTAAGTCACCGCAGTAAAGAGTTCATTGCCGTCGCAGAACAGGCAGAAGCCGATTTACGTGAAGTCATGTCAATCCCTTCTAACTACAAAGTTTTATTCTTGCAAGGTGGCGCCAGTAGCCAGTTTGCAATGGTGCCGGTAAATTTACTCAATGGTGCTAAAAAAGCCGATTACTTGCTCACGGGGCAGTGGTCAAAAAAAGCCGTTACTGAAGCCAGACGCTATTGTGATGTCAATCTTGTAACCGATAACTCAGAAAGCAAATTTACAACAATTGCAGATGCATCAGCATGGAATTTCAGTGATGATGCTGCCTATGTTCATTACACACCAAATGAAACGATTGTTGGTCTCGAATTTGATGCTGTGCCGCAGACAGACAAACCGTTAGTAGCGGATATGTCGTCATCAATTTTGTCCCGTGAAATTGATGTCAGTAAGTTTGGTGTTATCTATGCCGGTGCCCAGAAAAACATTGGCCCGGCTGGCTTAACACTGGTTATTGTGCGTGAAGATCTGATTGGCAATGCAATGACGGATATGCCCGCCATGTTTGATTATAAAATACACGCCGATAACGACTCAATGTATAACACGCCACCCACCAACAGCTGGTATTTGTCGGGTCTGGTTTTTAAATGGCTGAAAGAAAATGGTGGCATTAAAGCCATGCAGGCAATTAATCAGCGTAAAGCTGAAAAGCTTTATTCAGCCATTGATAGCTCAGCTTTTTATAGTAATCCGATAGATATTAAATACCGCTCATGGATGAATGTTCCGTTTATTTTAGCCGATGATAAGCTGGATGCTCTGTTTATTGAAAAAGCGGCTGCAAACGGTTTAACGACTTTAAAAGGTCACCGCTCTTTAGGTGGTATGCGTGCCAGTATATACAATGCAATGCCGGAAGCCGGGGTTGAAGCATTGGTTGAATTCATGACCGATTTTGAAAAAAATAACGCCTAACTTATAAATGAGTCAGGTATAAGGTTAATAATAAAATGTATAAAATTAAAACCTATAACAATATTTCGCATAAAGGTTTATCGCGATTACCTGCAGATCAATACGAAGTAGGCGAAGACATTGAAGATGCGGATGCGATTATGTTGCGTTCGGCCAAATTACACGATGAGCCAATAGCGGATACGGTGCGTGCAATTGGACGTGCCGGTGCCGGCGTTAATAACATCCCGGTCGATAAAATGAGCGAACGTGGTGTGGTTGTTTTTAATGCTCCCGGCGCTAATGCTAATGCCGTAAAAGAGCTGGTGATCGTCGGCATGTTAATGGCGGCGCGTAATATCTGTGATGCATGGCAGTATTCTGAAAATCTGGAAGGCTCAGAGGCTGAAGTCAGTAAAGCGGTTGAAGCGGGTAAAAAACAATACGTTGGATTTGAGTTGCCAGGGCGTACACTCGGTGTCATTGGTCTGGGTGCAATCGGTGTTGAGGTTGCAAATGCCGCCGTTGCCCTTGGCATGAATGTTATCGGTTTTGATCCGACGATTACGATTAAACGGGCATGGCAATTATCGGCCGATGTCAAAGAAATGGACAGTGCGGAAGCCTTGTTGAACGAATGTGATTTTGTTACGTTTCACGTGCCATTGATTGAATCAACTCAAAACCTTTTAAATGCAGAACGTTTAGCAACCATGAAAGATGGTGTTGTGATAATGAACTTTGCTCGTGATGGCATTGTCGATGACGATGCGGTTTTAGCGGCCATTAAAAAGGGCAAAGTAAATGCATATGTATCTGATTTTCCGTCACCTAAATTAAAGGGCCAGAACAGGGTCTATACCTTGCCTCATCTGGGTGCTTCAACTAATGAGGCTGAAGATAACTGCGCGATTATGATTGCGGACCAGCTAAAAGATTTTTTGCAAAACGGGCATATTAAAAATTCTGTCAATTTTCCGAATGTAAAATTATCACACAAGGGGGCTAACAGGCTGGCCATTGCCAATATGAATCGTCCGGATATGGTGGCGCAGATATCTCATGTGCTGGGCCAGGCCAGTGTGAATATTTTGCACATGGTTAATGAATCACGAGGTGATCTGGCTTATTCACTAATGGATCTTGAATCACCTGTGCCTGAAGTTTGTTTGCAGAAGCTGTCAGCTGTTGACGGGGTTCTGAGTGTGAGGGCGCTTTAGGGCGCTAATTGGGAAACGCTAGTTATATAACCATGTCAGAAACAGATTTAAATACTATCCGGATAAAAATTGATGAACTGGATCAGCAGATTCAGGCTTTAATTTCCGAGCGCGCTAAATGTGCACAACAAGTAGCAGAAGTAAAAATGCGTGCCGGCGATGAGGCATTGTTTTATCGCCCTGAACGTGAAGCTCAGGTATTACGGGCGGTTAAAGAACGCAATAGCGGGCCACTTGATGCAAATGAAATGGCCAGACTGTTCCGGGAAATTATGGCCGCCTGTCTTGCGCTTGAGCAACCTTTAAAAATAGCCTATCTCGGTCCTGATGGTTCCTATACACATATGGGTGCGCTGAAACACTTTGGTGGCTCGATAAATGGACTGGCGTCTGCGCAGATAGATGACGTGTTTCGCGAAGTAGAAGCCGGTAATGCAGATTTTGGAATCGTACCCATCGAGAATTCTACGGAAGGCGTGATCAGCTATACGCTGGATATGCTGTTGCAGTCTCGTCTGGTTATTTGTGGCGAGGTTGATTTACCGATTCACCATAATTTAATTACCCATTGCAAAGTCCTTACAGCAGTTACCAGAGTCTACTCTCATCAGCAGTCTCTGGCGCAGTGTCGAAACTGGTTAAACAAAAACCTGCCGGCTGTCGAAACCATTGCCGTTAGCAGTAACAGTCATGCTGTTACCTTGCTAAAGGACGAACCGGGTGCGGCTGCAATCGCAGGGCAGGTTGCAGCCGATTTATATTCTGTGCCGGTACTCAATCAAAATATAGAAGATCAGGTTGATAATACCACGCGTTTTATTGTGCTCGGTAAACACAGCGTGCCTGCCAGCGGTGACGACAAAACATCACTGCTGGTGATGCTGCACAATAAAGCCGGTGCTTTACATGACCTGCTAAGCGCTTTTGCCGATCGCGGGATCAGCATGAGTAAAATCGAATCGCGCCCTGCCCAAAGCAGCGGTGTCTGGGAGTATGTCTTCTTTATTGATATACAGGGCCACCGTGATGAGCCTAACGTAGCCGAGGCGATCACTGATCTTGAGCATAAATCTGCGATGCTTAAAGTGCTTGGTTCATATCCTGTCGCTGTACTCTAAACATAACAATGACTCATACAGATCAATACCATGGCTTATAAAGAACTGGCCACAAAAGGCGTGCAAGGCTTAACACCTTATCTGCCTGGCAAACCCGTTGAAGAACTCGAGCGTGAATTAGGCATTACTCATTCACTGAAACTGGCATCAAATGAAAATCCCCTGGGGCCATCTGCGTCTGTGCAAAAAGCACTGATCACCGCATTACCATTATTGCATTTATACCCGGATGGTAGTGCGCATAATTTAAGGCACAAGCTGGCTCAGGTACATGGGCTTGATATGCAACAGGTGACGCTGGGTAACGGCTCAAACGATGTACTTGAGTTAATTGCGCGAACGTTTTTAACTGAGCAAAGTTCTGCTGTTTTTTCTGAATATGCCTTTGCTGTTTACCCAATTGTTGTACAGGCTGTCGGTGCACAGGCCAAGGTTGCAAACGCGTATCCGGTTGATCATAGCAGCATGCCTTATGGTCATGATCTGGATGCGATGCTGAGCTGTATTGATAAAAATACAAAAGTTGTTTTTCTGGCAAACCCGAATAACCCGACAGGTACCTGGATTGAACCGGCAGTGCTGCATGAGTTTTTAACAAAAGTGGATGCCAATGTGGTGGTGGTGCTGGACGAGGCTTATTTTGAATACATGCCCGATAGCCTGAAACCTGACTCGATCAACTGGCTGAATTTATTTCCGAACTTAATCATTACCCGAACCTTTTCAAAAATACATGCGCTCGCCGGTTTACGAGTGGGTTATGCGCTTTCGAATGCTGAAATTGCTGATCTTTTAAACCGTGTGCGTCAGCCATTTAATGTCAATACCATGGCGCAGGTTGCAGCTTGCGCAGCGCTCGATGATGAAACACATGTTGTCCAAAGTGTGATGATCAACACCCAGGGTTTAAAACAGTTAATGATTGGTTTTGATGAGCTGGGTTTAAATTATATACAGTCAATTGGCAACTTTATTACGGTTGATATGAATCAGCCTGCAGCGCCACTTTATGACGCATTATTGCATGAAGGCGTGATCGTCAGACCTGTCGCCAACTATGGTTTAGCAAATCATTTACGCATTACAGTTGGCAGTTATCAACAAAATGATCGTGTTTTAAGGGCGCTCGACAGTGTGCTTAATGGACCGGCTAATGATTAAAAAACTCTGCATAATTGGTGTGGGTTTGATTGGTGGCTCGTTAGCCCTGGCCTTACGCCGTGCCGGCTATTGTGAAGAAATCATCGGTGCCGGTCGCAATGCAGAGAGGTTGCAAATTGCTCAGGATCTGGGTGTGATCGATAGCTTTAATACAGACATGGCGGCAGCCGTGTCGGATGCCGATATGGTATTTGTGGCAGTACCTATGGGGGCGATGGCGGCGGTCTTTAAAGCAATTGATGCGCATTTAAAACCGACTGCAATCGTGACTGATGGTGGCAGTGCAAAAGTGCGCGTAATTGAAGACGCAAAAGAATTTCTTAAGCGGTGTTATTCACAATTTGTTCCTGCTCATCCTATTGCGGGCACTGAACAAAGTGGTGTCGAAGCGGCTTTTGCTGAGCTTTATCAAGACCGTAGAGTCATTATTACACCGTCTGATGAAAGCGCTCAGGCATCAGCTGCCGTTATCGCCATGTGGCAGGCAGCGGGTGCTGAAGTCGAGTCAATGCCGGCTGCAGAACATGATGAGATCCTGGCTGGCACAAGTCATCTGCCACACTTGCTGGCTTATGGGCTGGTCAATTGCCTGTTCGAGAGCAATAACTCGGAAAGCTACTTCCGCTACGCAGCGGGTGGTTTCCGTGACTTCACTCGGATTGCTTCCAGTGATCCGGTGATGTGGCGTGATATTTGTCTGGCTAATAAAACAGCGCTGCTAACGAGCTTAAGCCGCTATCAGTCAGAGCTGGACAGGATAAAAGACGCATTAAACAAAGAGGATGCGGATCAGTTATTATGCTATTTTCAGTCAGCTAAAATGTCACGCGACAAATTCAATTTCTAGACTATTCTGAAAAAATTAATGGTTAAGTATTTAAATAAGGTTCTCATCGCATGAGCTTACAGTTCAAGTTACAACCCGCCGGTAAAATCTCCGGTGAGATTCGTGTACCGGGTGATAAATCGGTATCGCATCGATCCATTATGTTTGGCTCTCTTGCCGAAGGTATAACTCACGTTAGCGGTTTTTTAGAAGGCGAAGACAGTCTCAATACACTGCGGGCTTTTCAGGCCATGGGTGTTGAGATTGAGGGCCCTGTTGATGGCAAAGTGTGCATTCATGGAGTGGGTATGAATGGACTTAAGCCACCTGCCAAGCCCCTGGATATGGGTAACTCGGGTACCTCGATGCGGTTGTTGTCCGGCTTATTATCGGGCCAGTCATTTGATCTGGAACTGATCGGTGATCGTTCTTTAACAAAGCGCCCAATGAAACGCGTGACAGATCCTTTGGCGTTAATGGGGGCGAGAGTGGATACTGCTGAAGGCGGCCGGCCGCCATTGAAGATTCACGGTGGCAGCCAAATGAAAGGTATTCATTATGATATGCCGATGGCCAGTGCACAGGTTAAGTCCTGTCTGTTATTGGCGGGCATGTATGCCGATGGTGAAACCTCTGTTACTGAACCGGCACCAACACGTGACCATACAGAAAGAATGCTGGCAGCATTTGGTTATCCGGTTAAAACGCAGGCCAATAAAATCAGCCTGCAAGGTGGCGGTAAGTTAACGGCTTGCGATATTGATGTGCCTTCAGATATCTCATCAGCGGCTTTTTTTATGGTGATGGCTGCGATAGCGAAAGAGGCTGATATCTTAATTAAACACGTCGGCATTAACCCAACACGAACCGGCGTGATTGATATCCTTAAACTAATGGGTGCTGATATTACGTTGCAAAATCACCAGCAAGTCGGTGGTGAGCCTGTGGCGGATGTGCATGTCCGGAACAGTCAGTTAAAAGGTATACATGTGCCCGAAGCGCTGGTGCCCTTAGCGATCGATGAATTTCCGGTGTTATTTGTAGCCGCTGCCTGCGCACAGGGTCAAACAGTTGTCAGCGGTGCGCATGAGCTGCGTGTTAAAGAATGTGACCGAATTCAGGTGATGGCAGATGGCTTGGTGGCTTTGGGTGTCGATGCAACGGCGACCGATGATGGCATGATCATTAATGGCGGTGCCATTAAATCCGGTACGGTTAACAGTCATGATGATCATCGTATCGCGATGGCCTTTAGTGTGGCGTCATTAGCAGCTGAAGGTGAAATCGTGATTGATGACTGCGATAACGTCAATACCTCCTTCCCAACCTTTGTAGAGCTGGCTAATCAGGTCGGTTTGCAGCTTACAACCACGCAGACAACGAACTCATTATGACAATAGCAAAATCCGTGGATAAATTAATTACCGTCGATGGTCCCAGCGGTGTAGGCAAGGGTACGATTTGCCTGCTGTTATCGCATCAGCTGGGCTGGCCGGTACTGGATAGCGGTGCTTTGTACCGGTTAACGGCGTGTGCGGCTATGAATGATGGCATATCAGAACATGATCATGAAGCATTAGAAAAAATCGCCATTGCGCTTGATGTGCGCTTTGAAAGCGGCGCTGACGGTTTGCGTTATTTTCTGCGTAATGAAGATGTAAGCGAGAAAATACGCGAGGAGGCAACAGGTAATATGGCCTCCAAAGTGGCCGCTGTAGAAGGTGTCCGGGCGGCTTTATTAGAGAAACAGCGCTCATTGGCAAATGAAGCCGGTTTGATCGCCGATGGCCGTGATATGGGCACGGTTGTATTCCCAAATGCACCATTAAAGATCTATTTAACGGCAAGTGCTGAAGAAAGGGCCGAAAGGCGCTTTAAGCAGTTGAAAGACAAGGGGATAGATGTTAATATCCGCGACCTCGTAGCCGACTTGACGGCACGGGATGAACGCGATTCTAATCGCAAAGTAGCGCCGCTTAAGCCCGCCGAAGATGCTGTCGTTATCGACACCACTGAGTTATCGGTCGCTGAAGTCGAAGCCAAAGTGCTTCAACTGGCGCAACAATGCTTTAGTTAATCATGGTTTTGCGGCTGATCCGGCCGTTAAATGGATACTGGAGACCTGCATGAGCAGGTCATTTGTTTAACATTAACCCTATCTATCTGGTTGACCAGTCCTATGGTCAATATAAAGGTACATAGTTTCTTAAGGTTTAATCATGTCTGAAAGTTTTGCTGATTTATTTGAACAAAGTCTGATTGAGACGAATATGGAAACCGGTTCTATTATTACCGGTACTATCGTTGATATTCACAATGGCTTTGTTTTTGTCGCTGCTGGTTTGAAATCAGAAGGCGTTATCGCTGAAAACCAATTTTATAATGAGAACGGTGAGCTCGACATCAACATCGGTGACGAAGTTGAAGTGGCACTGGAATCTATAGAAGATGGTTGGGGTGAGACGCGTCTGTCTCGTGAAAAAGCTAAGCGCGCTAAAGCCTGGATCCGTCTTGAAAAAGCATCTGAGGCCGATGAAATTGTTACAGGTATCATCACTGGAAAAGTTAAGGGTGGTTTCACTGTTGACCTTAGCGATATCCGTGCCTTCTTACCAGGTTCATTAGTCGATGTTCGCCCGGTGCGTGACACGACCTACCTGGAAGGCAAAGAGCTTGAATTTAAAGTTATCAAGCTGGATCAGAAACGTAATAACGTTGTTGTATCTCGTCGTGCTGTGGTTGAGACAGAATACAGCGAAGAGCGCGAAAAACTGCTGGCTGGTTTGGAAGAAGGTAAAGAAGTTAAAGGTATTGTTAAAAACCTTACCGATTACGGCGCATTCCTTGATCTGGGTGGCATCGATGGTCTTCTGCATATCACTGATATGGCCTGGAAGCGTGTCAAGCATCCATCAGAAATCGTTGAAGTGGGTAAAGAAATCAGCGTGGTAGTGCTGAAGTTTGACAAAGAGCGCAACCGTGTTTCTCTTGGTCTCAAGCAAATGGGCAATGATCCGTGGTCTGATATTGCACGTCGCTATCCTGAAGGCACCCGTTTATTCGGTAAAGTATCCAATATTACTGATTACGGTTGTTTTGTTGAGATCGAAGAAGGCGTTGAAGGCCTGGTTCACGTCTCTGAAATGGACTGGACTAACAAGAACGTTAATCCTGCTAAAGTTGTGACTTTAGGTCAGGAAGTTGAAGTAACGATTCTGGATATCGATGAAGAGCGTCGTCGTATTTCTCTGGGCATGAAGCAGTGTTCTGCTAATCCATGGGATGATTTCGGCACTACACATAACAAGAACGACAAAGTTGTGGGTACGATCAAGTCAATCACTGATTTTGGTATCTTCGTTGGCTTGCCTGGCGGTATCGACGGTTTAATTCACTTGTCTGATCTGTCATGGAACAGCACGGGCGAAGATATCGTTCGTAACTTCAAGAAAGGCGATGAGCTGGAAGCTGTAGTACTGTCTATTGACCCAGAACGTGAGCGTATCTCGTTAGGTGTTAAGCAGATGGAAACCGATCCGTTCTCAAGCTTCCTGGCTGTGCATGAAAAAGGCAGTATCGTCAAAGGTACTATTACTGATGTCGACGCAAAAGCGGCAACTATCGATTTAGGTGATGGCATTGAAGGTACCCTGAAAGCATCTGAGCTGTCTCGCGACCGCGTAGAAGATGCTCGCACAGTACTGAAAGTAGGTGAAGAGATTGAAGCTAAATTCACCGGTGTTGATCGTAAGAGTCGGATGGTAAACCTGTCGATTAAAGCGAAAGATAACGATGATGAAGCCAAAACTCTGAAAGATTATTCAAGTTCAGCTCCTTCAGCGGCCCCAACATTGGGTGATTTGCTGAAAGAACAAATGGATGCTGGTAAAGACGGCGAATAATTAGTTCTGTGCTATGATTAGGGTGTGTGCTTTATGCCACATGCCCTAATTTTAAACAATAATAAGAAAGGAAGGGGATATGCCTGATTCTGCAATAAACTCACTAATGAAGTCTGAGTTGATCGAAATGATGGCACGTAAACAGAGCCACCTGGCTTATAAGGATGTTGAACTGGCAGTTAAAAGTTTACTTGAGCAGATGAGTCATTCATTGTCGTCAGGTGAGCGTATCGAAATCCGTGGTTTTGGAAGCTTTAGTTTGCATTATCGTCCGCCACGCGCAGGCCGTAACCCGAAAACAGGTGATTCAGTCGAACTACCGGGTAAATATGTGCCACATTTTAAACCAGGCAAAGAGTTAAGGGAAAAAGTGAACGAATCATTCCTTGAGCTGGGGGCCTGACATCGTTAGATATTGTTCTTAAGTGTTATTAAAATGATAAGAATAATCCGTTTCATTATAGTTATATCTGTTATCTTCTCTTTAGGTGTTCTAGCCTATCTTAATTCAAATAATGTTCAGTTTGATTATCTGCTCGCAAAAACCGAACTGCCTTTGTCAATCTTGCTTTTATTTTGCTTTTTGGCAGGCGTACTGGTTTCTGCTTTTGCATTGATAGGGCTGGTTTTGGCTCAGAAATTGAAAATCAATAAATTAACATCATCAGTTCATCACTGATGTTATTTTATTGCATGAGTAAGTTACAATAATAGAATGGAAGATATATTTTCTTACTGGCCCTGGCTATTATTGCTGTTACCTGTTGCTTATTTATTAGGCTGGTTAAAGGGTATCAGTTTCAAAAAGGCTGAAAGTTCAAACAGCTCAAACTCACTGTCATCAGATTACTTCAAAGGCCTTAATTATCTGTTATCAGACCAGCAGGAAAGAGCATTACCTGTTTTTTTACATCTGGTCCAGGTTGATAATGAAACCATTGATACACATTTAGCATTAGCCACCATTTACCGTCGTAGTGGTAACTATGATAAAGCGATCGAGGTGCATCAGAACCTGATTGCCAAGCCATCCCTGTCTGCAAAGTATCGAAGTAAAGCGTTACTGGAACTGGGCCGTGATTATCTCGCGGCAGGTTTGTTTGACAGGGCTGAAGGCCTCTTCAATGATGTTATAAAAAACGGTTTCTATGAACAGCAAGCCCGCCAGTACATGCTGGATATTTACCAGCAAGAAAAAGAATGGAGCGAAGCGGTTAAGGTAACCCGAAGCCTTATTCAGAATGGTGATAGTACGTTACGATCATTGATCGCCCAGTTTTACTGTGAAATCAGTGACCAGTATTTCAAAAAAGGTAATATCAAACAGGCCGAAGTCGCTGCTAAAGATGCATTAAGTTATGACTCTGATTGTATACGGGCCATTATTGTTCGCGTGCAAAACGCGGTTGCATTAAGAAAATTTAAAGATGCCATCAAATTTATAAAAAGAATCGAGCAGACGGACTCCAGATATTTTCCAGTCATACTGCCTTACTGCATTGAATCATACCGCGAGCTTGGCAAGCTCAATGAACTCATAGACTATTTAAAATCGGTCGAAAGTCATCATGCCAATCTGAGCTTAATGCAGGGTATTGTTAACTTGCTGGTAGAGGTAAAGGGTGAAGAGGCCGCCTTAATCTATATTCAAAAACAGTTAGTTTTGAGACCCAATATAAATGGCCTCGCCAGCTTCATCGAGTTGATGAATAAGCAGGATAACTTCGCTGAGAATAGTCATTTTCAGAAGTTACAAAAAGCAGTAGAACATATACGGCAGAAAAATGACCTGTATCAGTGTAATAAATGCGGATATACATCAGGCACATTAAACTGGCAATGCCCCAGTTGTCTTGTTTGGGGCGAGATTAAACCCTTAATAGGTGATATGAATGCAAAAAACTGACTCCAGAATTATTGTTGCTCTGGATTATGCTGAGCTGTCCATGGCAGAGGCCCTGGTTGAAAAGGTGAGCCCGGATTTATGTAAACTTAAAGTTGGCAAAGAAATGTTTACTCGCTTTGGGCCTGGCTTCGTAGAGGATTTATGTAAATCAGGTTTCGATGTTTTTCTGGATCTGAAATTCCATGATATTCCAAACACCGTGGCTAAAGCCTGTGAAGCAGCAGCCGATCTGGGTGTGTGGATGACCAATGTGCATGCCCAGGGTGGCCAGCGCATGATGACAGCAGCGAAAGAAGCTTTAATCAAAAACAATGCCAGCACGCGTTTAATCGCTGTCACTGTTTTAACCAGCATGGATAAAAAGGACCTTGAGCTGCTGGGAATATCACAAAGCCCTTCGGAATTAGCACAGTCGCTGGCTAAATTAAGCCATGACTGCGGCCTTGATGGCATAGTTTGTTCGGCACAGGAAGCCTCACAAATGAGGTCACATTTTCTCAGTGATTTTTTATTGGTGACACCAGGCATACGCCCTTCGGGTTCTGAATCGGATGATCAGCGGCGCATTATGACCCCGGCCGACGCTATCAAGGCTGGCTCCAGTTACCTGGTTATCGGCCGTCCGATTACTAAATCTGATGATCCTGTTGGCATTTTGAGGACAATTAATTCAGAAATAACTGACTTAACTCCAGAATAAATTAATGTAAGATCATTACTCGATGGATTGAATACATACTCAGGGAGAGTCATATGAATTTATTCAGGATTATACTATTAAGTGTCACTTTTATCTTTGCATCAGCAGCCTGGTCGGCTGCGGTGGATATTAACACGGCGACATCGGAGCAATTAACCGAATTAAAAGGAATCGGGCATAAAAAAGCACAGGCAATTGTCAGTTACCGAAATCAGCATGGAAAGTTCAAAACAGCAGAGGCTCTGGCTAATGTAAAAGGCATTAGCCTGAAAACGGTTGAAAAAAACAAATCATTAATCAAGGCATCTGATTAATATTATTAAAGTTTTTAAATACAACTCCATCGATAGCTGGCCTGTAATATTATTACAGGCCTTTTTATTGATAGGGCACTGTCATGAGTAAACAAATGGAATAATGTTCTTTGTTATGGCCGTATGCACAATATATGCAAATATGACTATGGCCAACAGCAGGCTGAAAAGAATCTCGTTTCGGCTCTGAGCTTTTCTGAATAAATATAACCCCGTCAATATATACATCAACATAGCCGTGATTTTCGCTGTTAGCCATTGATGGTTGCTGCCTGGGGATAAGTCGGCCACCGTTATCATTAGCAGTGCACTGAACAATAACACACTGTCAATAAGGTGTGGCAGGCGTTTGATTGCTTTGTTATTTAATAAGCGGGGCTGGTACCACAACCAATAGCTTCTGGTTATAAATAATATGAAGCTGAGCAGTACTGATGTAACATGAATGCTTTTAAAAATAAGGTAGTATTTCATGAATAATAGGCTCTCCTCAATGCCTTCGTAACGGCAATATCAGGTATAATATCAGACTATGAATAGCAGTTTCTTTTTAAGGGTTTATGACTGTCTAATGACGGCCGATCCGGTTGCAAAAGTCAGCAAAACAACGCAGTGTGCGGCAGACTTCAGTGCCGGTCTGCTGATCCCGGAGCATCATCTTCCTGTTGAGCGAATAGAGGTACCTGGACGCCCTGATAGCCCGATTCTCACCGATCCCCGGAATGTAGCCAGGCGCTCTATACACAGCACTGAAGGCAGGGTTATCCTGGCTCACGCTATTGCTCATATTGAGTTCAATGCAATTAATCTAGCACTGGATGCAGTTTATCGGTTTCGAAATATGCCCACAGACTTTTATAAAGACTGGATGAGAGTTGCCAAAGAAGAAGCTTACCATTTCACACTCATGTGTGATTATCTGGCTATTCATGGTTACCATTATGGTGATTTTTCAGCACATAATGGTCTCTGGGAAATGGCGTTGAAAACGGACCACAGTTGTTTAAAACGAATGGCACTGGTGCCTCGAGTACTGGAAGCCAGAGGGCTTGATGTCACACCGGGCATGATCAAAAAACTCGAAACGGTAAAAGATAAGCCACTTATTGAGTGTTTAGAAATCATATACAAAGAAGAAATAGGTCATGTCGCTATTGGGAGTCACTGGTTTGAGTATGCCTGTCTGCAGCAAGGCGTTGAGCCCAGAAAGACGTTTATAAAACTTTTAAGCGAAGAAAATGTCAAAAATGCCATTAGCGGGCCATTTGATGAGTGGGGCCGGCTGCAGGCTGGCTTTAGTAAAGAAGAAATGTCAGATTTAAAATTATTAGAAGCAGGGTTTAAAAATTAATATGAAATTTAAAAAGTATGTTTTTGTTATTTTTATGTCAACTATCATTAATTCGGCTATTGCAGAGACTAATGAAGTCACAATTGTTCAGTTTTCTGAGCGCGAGCAGGGCATTGAACCATATTCAGTGCGTTATATGGTTGCTGAAGATTTACTGAGAATTGATGATAATAGCGATGATGGTGATTTTATTTTATACGACGATAAAAAAAGAATTATCTATAGTGTCAATCACGATGACTCAACGGTTTTAATCATTCAGCACAAAGACTGGAAATTACCCGACTTTGCATTCCCACGTAATGTTAGCTGGAAAGTGCTTGAAGGCGCCCCAGAAATCAATAATAAACCGGTTTATTCTTACTGGTTGTCAGCGGGTAAAACAGTGTGCAGTGAAGCTCAGGTGGCAAAAGGTTTCTTGATGCGAGAGTCAGCCATGCTAAAGCGCTATAAACAAACGCTCTCAGCAGGCCAGGTTGAAGCCATTGTGGCTACCCCGGAAGAAATGCGAACTCCCTGTCTTTTGATCGATCAGGTATATAATATTGGCAGTGTCTATGAAAATGGTTTTCCATTACAGCAATGGCACCTAAATGGTCTACAACGGGTTATGTCATCATATAAAACAGATGAAAAGGTTTCTGCTCAGTTATTTAAGTTGCCAGAAAATTATAAAAGGTATTCGATGGGTGACAATTTAAGCTTCGGCGAGAGAGAATAATAAACTTCTTTATTGAAAATTCTCTAGTTCAAATTCAAAGCCATCACTGAGTGGGTGGCTTTTTACCGATAAAACACTTCCATGGTCATACCAGTCACCTAAAACTATCCGGGTGACGGGCTGGTTATCGACAGTAAAGCAGTGGATATCGGGTCTGTGTGTGTGCCCATGGATTAGCCAGTTGACCCTATGGGCTTGTACTATTTCATTAACGGCTTGTTTATTTACATCCATAATGTCATCATTTTTTTCTGATGTTTCCGACTGACTGGTTTTTCTTAAATTTTCAACGATTAACTTGCGCTCTGATAAGGGCTTTGAAGTAAACGTCTTTTGCCATTCATGCGATCTTACCTGTGTTTTGAATTGCTGATATTTAATATCATCAGTGCAGAGGCTGTCGCCGTGCATCAGCAATATATCCCGCTGATTGATATTAATAGTTGTCGGGTCTTGAATTAACTGGCAGTGAGTTCTTTTTTCGAAATCTTTTTTTATCAGAAAGTCGCGATTTCCGTGCATAAAATAAACCGGAACATGATGATCATGCAAGTTATTAAATGCACCAAATACAGCGGCTAATTCATCAGCAGGATCGTCATCACCTACCCAGTATTCAAAAAAATCACCGAGTATATATAAAGCATCCGCTTTAACGGCTCGCTCATTAACAAACCGGCTAAACAGTTCAATAATGGCGGGACGTTCAGCTGTTAAATGAAGATCTGAAATAAAAAGAGTTTCAGATACATCGGCTGTCATGATTAATCGATTACGCTGGCTTTATTAATAACGATGCTGTCTACCGGCACATCACCATGACCTGCTTTAGTTGTCGTCGGTACTGTTGCAATATTATCGACAACATCCATGCCTTCCAGCACTTTACCAAAAACACAATATCCCCAGCCCTGGTCAGTCGGAGCGGTATGGTTCAGGAAGCTGTTATCTTTTAGATTGATGAAAAACTGGGCCGTTGCAGAGTCCGGAATCATTGTTCTTGCCATTGCAAGCGTGCCACGGTCATTGCTCAAGCCATTGTCAGCTTCAATCTTGATAGCATCGCGCGTTGTTTTTTGTGATAAATCTTCCAGCATGCCGCCACCCTGAACCATAAAGTTTGGAATCACACGATGAAAAATAGTTTCAGAGAAGAAGTCGTCCTTAACATAAGCCAAAAAGTTTTCTACGGTGATAGGGGCTTTTTCAGGGTATAACTCAATGACGATATCGCCCATGGTAGTTTCAATTTTGACTTTGGTATTTTCAGACATGACAGAATCCTGTGTTATTCATAGCTTGAGACCCATTTAAGGATCATATATAAGCCTGTTTATGCTTAAACGTATGACATTAAAAGAAGCATAATTTTAGCAAAATTTTCGCCATGATGTGTTAAATAATGGGTTATTATTGGCATAATTATCAGTGTATTGAGGTAAGCATGTCTAAATTAGCAATAATCGGTGGTACAGGTCTTGCCCATCTGAGTAATCTTAAAATTATTAATAAACAAATGGTGCATACACCTTTTGGCCCCGCTTCAGCGCCACTGATTACGGGCGAGTTATGTTCCGAATCGATTATTTTTATCGCCCGTCACGGTCACGGCCACACTATACCGCCGCATAAAATTAACTATCAGGCTAATATCTGGGCATTAAAATCGTTAGATGTTGAACAGATAATTGCTGTTGCCGCAGTCGGTGGCATAACTGAACAAATGTCCCCCAAGTCCATTGTTATACCGGAGCAGTTAATCGATTATACCTATGGCAGAGAGCATACCTTTTTCAATGATGACTTTAATCCTGAACGCCATATTGATTTTACCCAGCCTTATAATCAGCGTCTGCGAAAGGCCATGTTAACGGCTGCGGAATCGGTTGATTTTGCCGTTGTTGATAATGGAGTTTATGCGGCGACCCAGGGTCCCCGGCTGGAAACGGCTGCTGAAATCAAAAAACTTGAAAATGATGGCTGTGATATTGTCGGCATGACAGGCATGCCTGAAGCGGCGCTGGCAAGAGAACTGGACATGCACTATGCGACCTGTGCGGTGGTTGCCAACTGGGCAGCAGGAAAATGTAAAAATGAAATTACAATGCAGGAAATTGAAACAAACTTAATCGATGGCATGAAAAATGTCAGGGAATTGCTTGAAAAAACTTTACCTCGGGTATTGTAAGCGGATTAATGATTAATCGGCCTTGATTAAGAACAAAGCCGGGCTGCATTTAAGCTAACCGGCATCTGTTATATTTTTTTAGCGAGTTCCCTTGCGGTCTTCACGTATTTGTTTCTGGCAAATATTAGCTGCAGTCGGGAACCACCGGTTTGACGCCATAAAACCGCAGCACGTATGCCGGCCAGCAAAAGTGCACGTATTTTATCAGCATTATCATTATTGGATAAATAGACCTGCTCACCTTCGACAATAATTTTTGGCTGTATAGTACTGATAGTCGTCTTGTATATATCTGCCAGCTTCGCAATCGTGTTTTTATGGGACAAGTCAAAATAATCAAGCTGTGATTTAACGCTGTCAAGTCGGCTACTTATTTGATCGAGTATTTCAGGGTTTTTTTCTAGTTTTCGTTGCAGGTGTATCAATGTGATAACGTAGCGCATGATATCAGTGTTTCTATTTTGAGACTGGTTATCAAGCTGGTTTTGCAGTGTTCGAAGACCCTGAATAATACCGCTGAGGTCACCATAAACTGACAACACATCAGGGGCGTTAAAATTTAGCAGGCTTTCCAGGCTCGACGCCATTGCAGTCGGGTTAGTTTTACCCTGCCATGCGATGTCTTTAACGAGTTGAGCGGCCTGGTAAATGCCAGCAAGTGCTATGGTTTTGTCTGTTTGTGTATATGGCATATTATCTATATCGTTGGTTGTTATCGATTGTGCATGGAATCAATAATCCCACCACCCAGGCATTCATCATCGGCATAAAAAACAATTGACTGACCCGGTGTGATGGCACGCTGAGCTTGTTTAAATTCGACTCTACAGGTGTCAGCATCCAGCTGAACAATAGTACAGGGCTGGTCGGCCTGACGATAACGGTTTTTTGCCATGCAGCCAAATGGAATGTCCGGAGCTTTAGCGGTCCATGTGAGCTGAGACGCGAAAAGCGTATCATGGTAAAGCCGTTTGTTATCGATTCCCTGCGCGGCGACCAGAATGTTGTTTTCTAAATCTTTACTAACACTGAACCAGGGCTCCTCAGATGAGTCCTTAAGACCGCCTATGCCCAGACCTTTGCGCTGTCCCAGTGTGTAATACATCAGACCGTGATGCTTGCCGATACAGTTGCCTTGCGGGTCGTGGATTTCTCCAGGCTGGGCTGGCAGGTATCGTTCGAGGAAGTCTTTGAATTTTCTTTCGCCAATGAAACAAATACCGGTGCTGTCTTTTTTGTCATAGGTGATAAGCCCGGCCTTGTCGGCCATCGCTCTGACGGCAGGTTTCTCCAGTTCGCCGATAGGAAAGAGTGATTTTTCCAGTTGCCGCTGGCCCAAGGTATAGAGGAAATAACTCTGGTCCTTATTGTGATCAAGGCCTTTTAAGAGCTGAAATTTGTTCTCATGATGCGCGCGGCGAGCATAATGGCCGGTGGCGATATAATCGGCACCGAGTTCGATTGCGTAGTCAAGAAAGGCTTTAAACTTGATTTCTTTATTGCAAAGAATATCGGGGTTGGGTGTGCGTCCGGCTTTATATTCATCAAGAAAATTCTGGAACACGCGATCCCAGTACTGGTCAGAAAAATTAACGCTGTGTAGCTTGATACCCAGTTTGTCACAAACTGATTGAGCGTCGGCCAGATCTTCGGCAGCAGCACAGTAATCCTCCGCATCATCATCTTCCCAGTTTTTCATAAACAGGCCTTCGACATGATGACCTTGTTGCAATAGCAACAGAGCGGCTACCGATGAGTCAACACCGCCGGACATTCCTACAATAATGTTCTTTTTCTGCAAGGTCTTTATTCCAGGTCTTTTAGTAAGTCGAGTGGAAAGTTTTTTCCGAGCCGGTAATCGTTAATGCATTGTAAAACCAGCGGGCTTCTTAACTGTTCCCGGTGATTAATAATTTCTGCATAACTGAGCCATCGGGTTCTGATAATATCGGTATCGAGTGACTGGTTTTCAAGAGTCTTAGTTAGCGTGCCAGCAAAACATAAACGAATATAGGTGCGGTCTTTTTCAAGCAGCTTCCAGCGGTAGAGCCCGACTAAAAATTCAGGCTGAAACACACAGGCGGCTTCTTCTTCGGTTTCGCGGATAGCTGCGTTAATAAAGCTTTCGTCAGGTTCAACGTGTCCGGCTGGTTGGTTAAGTACTTTTTTGCCGTCAACCCATTCTTCAACCAGTAAAAATTTCTGCTTATCTTCAATTACAGCTGCCACTGTTACATGTGGTTTCCAGGTCATAGCGTGGCTCCAGATTGATATCGGCTACGAAGACCGGGAATTCTTTCGAAGGTTAATTCTTTTGACAATCGACAAGCGCCATAACAGCCGAATTGTGATGTAGCCAAGTACTGAAAAAATCGTGCCGAGTAAGAGACAGCCGAACAAAAAAGGAAACCAGATTGCTGTCATGCCGTTGAGTAACCAGTCCATTGTTGGCTCAAAAGCAAATTCAGCTTCAGGAGTCTGTAAGATCCAGGCACCGAACCGGTATGCAAAGTAGAACATAGGCGGCATTGTTATTGGGTTGCTGATCCAGACAAGAATTACGGAAATAGGTAAATTACTCCTGATAATGATAGCGGCACCGGCGGCCAGAGCCATCTGGAAAGGCACTGGCATCATCATAAAGAAAAGACCCACGGCAAACGCTTTGGCAACTGAGCGGCGATTTAAGTGCCATAGATTAGGATCATGGAGCAGGCTACCGAACATCTGCAACGATTTGTGTTCACGGATCGTATGCGGATCCGGCATATACTTCTTAATAAAGCGCTTGGGCATGTTGATTGTTCTAAAATGTTATCGTCGATTATCCAGCTAATATTATACCGTATCAAACAGATTGACGCATAATTAAGCCGCTCATATAAACGCTCTGTTACACTGGCTGCATCGTTAAGCTGGTCAACAGATAACAAGGACGTTCCATGATGAGGTCATTACCGAGCGGGATAATGTTGCCGGTGTTTGCACTGGCGTTTTTTGCAGGCGTGCTGGGCATGCAATCACAGCCAGAGTTAGTACCATTGTATTGGTCTGCTGTGTTATTTCCAGTGATCGTATTTTGCTATTATTCCAGGCAGCAATATTGGCTGATTTGGCTGTTTTCAGGCTTCTTTTGGGCCAATCTGCAAGGCTGGCAATATCTTCAGTCGGTAGTTGATGAGAGCCTTGCCGGGCAAAACATACTGATCACCGGCAGTGTCGATGATTTAGCTGTTCGCCAAACACGGTCTACAAAGTTCAGGTTTAATATTGAAAGCTTTGAACTCGAAGGCTATACAGGCCCCGTTCCTGAATATATCAGGCTAAGCTGGTATTACTCTAATGTTGAATTGATAGCCGGTGACCGCTGGCAGTTCGTGGTCAGGTTAAAACCGCCTTCTGGGTTGCAAAACCCGGGCGGCTTTGATTATGAAGCCTGGCTGTACCAGCAAAACATCCAGGCGACCGGCTACATTAGAAAGCACCCTTTAAACAAAAAACTGGCAGCAGCCAGTGGCGTCTCAATCGTTGATCGACTGCGCCATACCATCAGACAAAAGATTACCGACAACGCAAAGCCTGAAATGGCGGCCTTAGTAAATGCCCTGGCAATTGGTTATCGGGGCGATATGAATGCCGATATCTGGCAAGTCTTGATTAAAACCGGTACCAATCACTTAATGGCTATTTCAGGGCTGCATATCGGTTTGATAGCCGGATTTGTCTGGTTTGGCCTGCATCAGTTGGCCAGAATTAAATACTTAAACCGGCACATTGATGGTCGACGTCTTTTGCTGCTGAGTTTTAGTGCCGCTTTTGTTTATGCTGCTTTAGCCGGATTTACCATACCGACTCAGCGAGCACTGATCATGCTTGCAGTGGTTTATACCGGATTGTTTTTTTACCGCCAGCTTGGTGTATTGCACAGCTTGTCGGCGGCCTTGATCATTGTTTTGTTCATTTCTCCAAGCTGCGTTCTATCAGTAGGTTTCTGGTTATCCTTTTTGGCCGTGGCGGCCATCAGTTACGGTATATCGGGACGTATGAAGGGCAGAAACAAGGTTATGCTCTGGCTATGGCCACAAATTGTGGTGATAGTGGCGCTGATGCCATTGAGTCTGTATTTCTTTCATCAGGCATCTGTTATTGCATTAGTTGCCAATCTCATCGCTATTCCGGCGGTAGGTCTGTTGATCTTGCCTGTTATTATGCTGGCTTTACTGCTGGCTCCGTTTTTTTCGGCCTTGTCATCGGTCTTGATCGCCTTTTCAGCAGACAGCTTGTCATACCTTGTCATGGTTTTACGTGTCCTCTCGGAATACCCGTTTTCAGTCTGGGTTCATAGCGAGTCGAGTATTATTTCTTTGCTGTTAGCCCTGACCGGGCTGTTATTGCTTTTTTCACCTTATGCCTTTCCGGCAAGAGCATTATCTGTGTTGCTGCTATTGCCTTTATTTACCTCAAAAGCTCAATCATTGCCGGATAATGCTTTCGAATTGCATGTGCTGGATGTGGGTCAGGGCTTATCGGTTTATATTAAAACCAAAGATCATAATTTATTGTTTGATGCGGGCGCCAAATTTAGTCAGCGCTTTGATCTTGGCGAAAAAGTGGTCGTGCCTTTTCTAAGAAACCAGGGTGTTCGCAAACTCGACCGGCTAATTATCAGCAACGGCGATAATGACCACATCGGCGGTGCACAAGCGGTTATCGACCATATTCAAACAGCGGCCGTTATTGGCAGAGACACCGAGAAAATAACGCATGCTCATTCGAGCCTGTGTGTCAGGGGGCAGAAATGGAACTGGGACGGTATTGCATTTGAAATGTTACACCCATTGAGTCAAGACTATAAAAAAAGAAACAATTACAGCTGTGTGCTTAAAGTCAGTAATGCGGTTAACAGCGTATTGATAACAGCAGATATTGAGAGCCGGGCAGAAAAAGAACTGTTAAAACAACAGGCCTCAGCATTAAATGCAACGGTCTTAATCGTTCCGCACCATGGCAGCAACACCTCATCTTCTAGAGACTTTTTAAAGGCCGTTAATCCCAAAATAGCCATTTATTCAAGCGGCTACCTGAATCGATACCGCTTTCCACATGCCAAGGTTGTGGCACGTTATACAGAACAGGGTATAGCGCAGTTAAATACAGCTAAAAGTGGCCATATTAGCTTAATAGTCGACGAAAATAGCCTTAATGCACGCGCTTTGAGCTATCGCCAACAATATCGACGATATTGGCATCGAACGACGAACAGTGATTATTTTTGATAAATGGCATAAGTAATTGACTAAAAACAGATTTTTGTACCTTTGCCGGTGGGTTTGGTTAGTAAAAACAGGGCAAATCTAGTATCATCTGTGTTTGTTAATTGTTGATCTGGGAAGTATTTGCTGTGTTTGAATTTGTAAAAGCGGGGGGCTGGTTAATGTTTCCAATCATTGCCTGCTCAATTGTTGCTTTAGGCATTGTTGCAGAGCGTTTTTGGAGTTTACGTCGCAGTAAAATTATCCCTCAGCATCTCGTCGCCAGTGTCTGGCACTGGATTAAAGAAGGCAAACTTGATCAAACTAAAGTTCAGGCCATTAGTAATGAGTCGGCATTAGGAAAAATCCTGGCCACCGGCATTATGAATAGCCAGACGGATCGTGCCCGAATGAAAGAAAGCATCGAAGAGGTAGGCCGCCATGTTGTGCATGGCATGGACCGTTTTTTAAATACCCTGGGCACGATTGCTGCAATTTCCCCGTTATTAGGATTATTGGGAACAGTGATTGGCATGATTAAAGTTTTTGCGGCGATAACGATTGTCGGCGTGGGTAATCCGGGTGAATTAGCCGGCGGAATCTCCCAGGCTTTAACCACGACAGCCGCAGGTTTAACCGTTGCTATAGTTGCGTATATGTTTCATCGCTATTTTCGCGGCAGGGTTGATGAACTGGTAATAGAAATGGAACAGGAAGCCATCAAACTGGTTGATGTAATGCATTCTAAAAACATTAAACTGTCGAGCATGATTAAGTGAACCTTAAACCAGACAGAGAAGACAATGTTGAGCTGAACTTGACGCCGCTGATAGACGTGGTTTTTCTGTTGCTGATATTTTTTATGGTCTCAACCACGTTTGAAAAACAGGCAAAACTAAAAATACAACTACCCGATTCTACGGCACAAGCTGAAGTGCAGAATGATAAATCGATTGTGATTGGTATCGATGCTAAGGGCCACTATTTCATTAATGACCGTCAGCTGGTGAATACTTCTCTTGATACTTTAAAGA
Organism: Gammaproteobacteria bacterium; assembly: GCA_029882395.1. Lineage (GTDB taxonomy): Bacteria > Pseudomonadota > Gammaproteobacteria > SZUA-229 > SZUA-229 > JAUVDT01. The sequence goes on along the minus strand of JAOUKT010000028.1, from coordinate 2,884 downwards.
CAGCCTTGAAACAAGTCAGCAGCGGTAAAACAGACATGCTTGTCATTTTACGGGCCGATGCTAAAACACCTCACCAGTCGGTTGTTACGGCCATGGATGCAGCCAGTCAGTTAGGTCTTGTAAAACTCTCAATAGCAACCCTGCAATCACAATAAGTATTATTAATTATGCAAGAAAATAAACCGGATTCGATGCAAACTTATAAGCGTTTGCTGTCTTACGTTATGCAATATTGGGTTGTTTTTCTGTTCGCAGTAGTCGGCATGATTGTCGCGGCGTTAACGGAAACGGCTTTTGCGGCCCTGATGGAGCCGATGTTAAACGGCAGTTTCGTCGATAAAGACCCGGATGTTATCGCCTGGGTACCGCTGGCATTAATTGGCATCTTTGTGGTCAGGGCAGCCGCTAGCTTTGTTTCTGGCTATGGCATGAGCTGGATAGGGCGCAATCTGATTTTGACCGTTCGCAATGAAATGTTCAGCAAAATGCTGGTCTTGCCAGACACGTATTTTGATCAGACAGAAACCGGCAAGGTCATTTCAAAATTTGTTTATGACGCCGAGCAGGTTGCCAATGCGGCGACAAAATCTATTACAATCTTAATTCGTGACACGGTCACCTTAATCGCGTTATTTGGCTGGATGTTATACCTTAACGTTATTCTTACGCTGACTTTTATCGTGGTCTCGCCGGTAATCGGTGTTCTGATTGCTATTGTCTCGAAGCGTTTTCGTCTGATCAGCCGCCGTATCCAAAATTCAATGGGCGATGTCAGTAGCATTGTTGATCAGAGTGTTCGTGCGCAGCGAGTTGTAAAAATATTCGGTGGCCAGTCATTCGAGACTGATGCCTTTAGCAATATCAATAATCAAAACAGACGGCAGCAGTTAAAGCTTGCTATTACCACCGCACTGAGTGTGCCGATTATTCAGTTAATCATTGCCATCGCACTGGCAGGCGTTATTTATATTGCAACGATGAAAGGTGTGATTGAAGACATTGATGTTGGTACCTTTATGTCATTTTTTATTGCCATGATGATGCTGTTCGCTCCGATGAAACGATTAACCAATGTTAATGTTGATATACAAAAAGGCATAGCGGCTTCGGTCAGTATTTTTGAGCTGCTCGATCAGCCGACTGAAAAAGACAGCGGCCAAAAGCAACTGAGTGACGTTGTGGGTGATATACAGTATAAAAATGTCAGCTTTCAATATGAAAGCAGTCACAGGCAAATATTAAGTAATATTAATCTGCATATCGAGCCGGGCAAGAGTGTTGCCTTTGTTGGCCGCTCTGGCAGTGGTAAAACCACGCTGGTGAATTTGTTGCCACGACTATATGAAGTTAGTCAGGGGCAGATTGAGGTAGACGGTAATAACTGCCGCGACCTGAGTCTGCAGTCATTAAGAAAACACATCGCTTATGTAGGACAGGAAACCATTATTTTCAGCGCAACACTGAAAGAGAATATTGCCTATGGGATGATGCAGCAGGCCTGTGATGAAGACATTATTAAAGCGGCAGAAGCGGCGCATGCGATTGAGTTTATTAACGAACTGCCTGATGGCTTAAATACATGGGTTGGTGAAGGCGGGATACAGCTGTCAGGTGGGCAGCGCCAGCGTATCGCTATCGCCAGAGCACTATTGAGAAATGCGCCTATTTTAATTCTAGATGAGGCGACGTCTGCACTGGATACGGAATCTGAACGACATATTCAGGAAGCTCTGGAAGAGCTGGTAAAAAACAGAACCACTTTGGTGATTGCACACCGGCTTTCCACTATTGAAAATGCTGATAAAATTGTTGTGATGGATAATGGCCAGATTGTAGAACAGGGCACTCACCAGGAATTGATCAGACTTGAAAACGGTCATTATGCCGCCCTGCATCAGATTCAGTTTAAAGATACCAGTGCCGCGGATAGCCAGCAAACGCCACAAGAGCACAGACTCGTTGATTAACATGCCGCTGCAAAGACGTGACTTAATGCTTTTGGCAAATGATTGAAACAGATGAAACCTCTCGATCATTATTGGTATAACAAAAACCCGGTGGCCTGGATACTGTGGCCAGTTTCTTTAGTTTTCTGCCTGCTGGTCTGGCTCAGAAAAAAAGCCTATAAAAGCGGTATTTTGAAATCGTATAAAGCCGAAAAACCGGTACTTGTCGTGGGTAATATTTCTGTCGGCGGTACAGGTAAAACGCCTTTAATTATTGAGCTGTGCAAATTATTTAGCTCATGGGGGCTTAATGTAGGAATTATCTCCAGAGGTTACGGCGGTACCGGGCCATGGCCACATCAGTTAACTCATGAGGCTTCGGCAACCGTTTCCGGTGATGAGCCTGTGCAACTGTATCAGCGCACAAAGCTACCGATTGTAGTTGGCCCGGACAGGGTCGAGGATGCAACATTACTCTGCCAGCAAAACAAGATCGATATTATTTTAGCCGACGATGGTTTGCAGCACTACCGCATGCAGCGAGATCTGGAGCTGGTTGTTATTGATAATGAACGTCGGTTCGGCAACGGCTTTTGTCTGCCGGCAGGACCATTGCGCGAGCCGGTGTCAAGCCTGAGTGAAAAAAGCTGGTGCCTTTATAACGGCGGTGATCAGCTCTACTCTTTTAAAATAATACCCGTTTCTGTAGCGCATCTTCAAAGTGGCGAAATTAAATCGCTGGATTGTTTTAACAGTCAGTCTGTGCATGCCGTGGCAGGTATCGGCAACCCTCAGCGATTCTTCACAATGTTAAAAGCTTCAGGCTTAAAAATAATAGAACACGCATTTCCGGATCATTATCAGTTTACTGATGATGATTTAAATTTTGATGATGACTTTCCTGTCTTAATGACAGAGAAAGACAGTGTAAAATGTAA
>JAOUKT010000027.1 GCA_029882395.1 Gammaproteobacteria bacterium | reverse complement strand
TATGTGGCCGCCACCATCACCCCACAACACTTGTTATACAACCGCAATGAAATCTTTAAAGGCGGCATTCGCCCGCATTATTATTGCCTGCCGGTTTTAAAACGCGAAGAACACCGGCTTGAATTAGTTAAAGCCGCCACCTCTGGTAATAATAAATTTTTCCTCGGCACCGACAGTGCGCCCCATGCTCAAGGCAGAAAAGAAAGCAGCTGTGGCTGCGCCGGTATTTTTTCTGCACCTTTAGCCATCGAACTTTATGCCCGTGCTTTCGAGGACAATAATGCACTCGACAAACTCGAAGGCTTTGCCAGTTTTTATGGTGCGGATTTTTATGGCCTGCCAAGAAACACAGAGACGATTACGCTGCAGAAAGAAGAATGGACCGTACCGGAATTTTTCCCGATAGCTGATGAAAAAATTATTCCGATGCATGCCGGGCAAAAAGAAAGCTGGCAACTGATGCCATGATCTGTTTTGCCGGCTTAAAAAGACCCGGCAAAGAGTATTGCGCCGGCTGCCTTATTGTTCAGCTCAGCCTGGCCGGCAGCCGGTTTCAATAAAGCCTCTCGACGCTGTAACCTTCTTTTTCCAGTAAATGCAGCACGCCTTTTTCACCCGGCAAATGCAAGGCACCAATCGCGGCAAAAACGCTTTTATTTTTCATGATCGATATCAGCCTTCTGGCCATTTTGATATTGCGCTGATCCAGCAGGTTGTCCATAAAACGGTCATCAATCGTGCTGCTGTCATCCATCATGGATTCTTGTATACCTACCAGCGCCTGCAGGTCACGCTGCAGATAATTTTCAATCATCTGCTCCCAGAGACCCATGCTTTTTTCAAAATCTTCGACCGCTTTATTTAAGATCCATAGCTGGTCGGGCATCGGCAGGCAAGATAAGGCCTCTATCTGTTCCTCGACGGTTTCCAGCGCCACTACCGGGCGCTGGTAGTCAATTGCCAGATTTTGCAGTTCGACATCCAGCACCGTTCTGTTGCTTTCAGGGGGGGGCGAGCTGATGGTTGCCATCACCGCCCAGGGTTTCATTTTGTTTACCAGCTCGGCAGCAATGCCGTAATACTGGTGCATGATGTTGACGATGCGATGGTGTGTTGGCTCATCGATGAAATCTTGCAGGCGTTGCTCCGTATTAAAAAAACTGGCGTCTGATAAGGTTTGCATGGACGCATCGTCTAATACCACTTCCATTGCAAACAGCTCACTGGCTTCTACTGAGTCCTGCACCACATCCAGCAATTTCAGCACACGGCTATCACCGATATGAATGGTGCCAAACAGGTAACTGACATCCCGATTGGGCTTTTGGATTTTCCAGAGCAGGCCGGCAGGGTGTAATACGGCCTTTTTGACCGGTTTTGCCGGCACGGCTTGCGATGCCAGCAGACACATTAAACCACACAATATTTGAGCAGTACGGTAGAATAGCGGCTTTGTTTTAACGTCCATGCGACCAACCTTTGATAGTTTGACTATGCCCCATAATAAAATTTCTACCCCAATGTCGAACCGCTTTCGCGGTTTTCTTCCTGTTGTTGTTGATGTCGAAACCGGCGGTTTTGATCATAATAAGAATGCTTTGCTGGAAATATCGGCCCAAATTATTGAAATTGATGATAACGGACAACTGGGCATCAAAGAAAGTGTTTCCTGCCATATCAAGCCCTATGAGGGCCTGACGATGGAACCGGCATCAATGCAAGTAAATGGCATCGACCCGTATAATCCGTTTCGCATGGCAAAAACTGAATTTGAAGCACTGACGCTGGTTTTTCAGGCCATTCGTAAAGAACTCAAACACACCGGTTGTACCCGTGCCATTATGGTCGGTCACAATACCACACTCGATCTTAACTTCGTCAATGCTGCCGCCGAAAGAAATAAGCTGGCGCGCAATCCTTTTCACCAGTTCAGCATGTTTGATACCGTATCACTGGCGGGGCTGGCAGTGGGCCAGACTGTCCTTTCCAGGGCCGTGCAGGCCGCAGGACTGGAATGGGACGATGGCAAAGCCCATTCGGCGACTTATGACGCCATGAAAACGGCTGAATTATTCTGCTATATAGTGAATAAATGGACTGCGTTCTCAAATACTTAATTCGCTATCAATGACTGATGACACTCTATTAACGATAAAGTATGATTATCACAAATAATAAAAATATGGATATTGAGTCTCGCTCATGATTTCTTATAAAGACAGTTCAATTTTAATTGTGGATGATTTGCAGTTTAGCCGCGCCGTGGTTAAATCCACTTTAAGCAAAGCAGGCTTTAGCAAACTGCGCATGGCCGAAAGCGCTCGGCAGGCGCTTGAAATGCTCTCTGAAGAGGAAGCCGACATTGTCATTGCCGACTGGGTAATGCCGGAAATGGACGGGCTGGAATTAACCGATCACATCCGTAACCAGGATGAAGAAAACAATTCGTATACAGGCATCATTCTGTTCACCGCGCAAGAAGGCATGCAGCATATGGAAGAAGCCTTTAACCGCGGTGTCGATGACTACCTGACCAAGCCGCCTAACCCCCGGGAAATGATTGCACGTATTATTTCTGTGGCGCGCATTAATCAACTGCAAAACATGCTGCTCGAGTCCAGCAATGAGCTCAGCCAGATGGTCAAACATCTGGAAGAAGTGGCTTTAACCGACCCCCTCACCGGGGTTGGTAACCGCCGTTTGTTACTGAAAGAACTCGAGGCGCATTTGATCACCGCCTCATCACGCAAGAGCGGTGTCTGTTATGCCATGCTCGACATAGATCATTTTAAACAGATTAATGACACCTATGGCCATGATGTCGGCGATGAAATTTTAATCGGTTTCACCCGACGCCTGCGCCGCTGCGTGCGGCCAACCGATCTTGTCGCCCGTGTCGGCGGTGAAGAATTCGGCGTCATTATGCATTACACCCAGCAAGACCATTTCAAACTGTCTTCACTCGAACGCATTGTCAGCTCTATTAACAGCCGGCCGTTTAAAACCAATGCCGGTGGCATCGATGTCACGGTTTCAGTGGGTGCCTGCTATTACCGCGGTGGTGGTGAGAGGCCTTCGGTCAAAGAAATCATGAAATGTGCCGACGATAAACTGTATCTGGCAAAAGATGCCGGGCGCAATCAGCTGGTATATTAACGCCAAAAAAAAACAGGGGCATAAGCCCCTGTTTTTTTGTTCTCAATTATATACTGAGCACTGATTTAACCGGCTTTGTTAACAGCCGCTTCTACCATCGGTTTAAGCTCACCTTTCTCAAACATTTCAACGGTAATATCACAACCGCCTACCAGCTCGCCGTTGATATACAGCTGCGGAAAAGTAGGCCAGTCAGCATAACGTGGCAGGTTCTCAAATATTTCTGGATCTGCCAGTACATTGACATAACCGAATTCATGACCACACTGCTTTAACGCTTCTGCGGTACGGCTTGAAAAGCCACACATTGGAAACTGTGGTGTACCTTTCATGTACAACATGACAGCGTTGCCTTCTACTTGCTCGCGAATACGATCCAGTACATCCATACTCAAAACCTCAAACTTTGTAATCTATAAAAAATGTTCAGGCAGTTTATCCGCCATATTGCGAACCAAACTGCGTAAACCACTAATCCCGAGTATTTTACTAGGTTTTTACAAAAAAGCCATTATTTGCACTTTAGGAAACCAGAAAACAGCCCCGGTTAGGCATCAAGATGGGGCCAGTTGGGCTTAAATCAATGTTTGTCGACATTGCGCTGCAGCCAGAATTCCAGCAATGCCAGATGCCATAGCTTACTGCCTTGCAGCCGGGTCAGATACGATTCCGGCTGTTTCAGCAGTTTTTCAACGTAGGCAGGGTTAAACAGGCCGCGCTGCCTGGCGGTGTCGCCGGTTAATATTTCCTGCATAAAATGCAGAAACTCGCCGCGCACGTATTTCAGTGCCGGTACCGGGAAGTAGCCTTTTTTGCGATCAATCACTGAATCGGGCACTAAACCTCTGGCAATTTGTTTGAGCACATATTTGCCGTTATCGCGTAACTTGAGTTCAGCTGGCATCGCCGCTGCCAGCTCGACCAGCTGGTGATCTAAAAACGGCACCCGCGCTTCCAGCCCCCAGGCCATGGTCATGTTATCAACCCGTTTTACCGGGTCATCGACAATCAAGGTGGTCACATCCATGCGCAAGACCTTGTCCAGGTATTCATCGGCATCCGGCTGAGCCAGTAAACCACTGACCAGTTGCGAGGTGTAATCGTCGCCATGAAAACGGCTATCAACCGTTTCCAGATATTCGCTGTGGTCACGGTCAAAATAGCGGCTGCTAAAACGTTCGAGATCCGAGCCGATTGAATGGTGCATCTGCGGGTACCAGAAATAACCACCAAAGACTTCATCAGCGCCCTGACCACTTTGCACGACTTTGATTTCTTTTGAGACCTGTTCTGATAATAAATAGAAGGCGACCGCATCCTGGCCGACCATCGGCTCAGTCATGCTGTCAACCGCTTCCGGCAGGCGTCCGAGCACGTCTTCATTTTTCATGAAAAACTTGTAATGTTCGGTGCCAAATTTTTCAACCACCGGATCGGAGAACTCGAATTCATTACCTTTTTCTTCAGGCTGATCTTCAAAACCGACGGTAAAGGTTTTTAAATTGCCGGCCCCCGCCTCAGCCAGCAAACCGACTAGCAGGCTTGAATCCAGACCACCGGATAACAACACGCCAACCGGCACATCAGCGATGCTTTTGCGTTTTTCAACCGCTGATTTCAGGCTTTCATGTATGCACTCTATCCATTCTTCATCACTGCGAACTATGCCCTGGCGGCTGGCATTGAGCGTCCAGTAACGCTTTTCACTGCAACTGCCATCGGCTTTAATAATCATGTAATGCGCTGGCTGCATTTTTCGGATGCCACTGAGTATGGTCCGCGGTGCCGGTATCACTGCATGCAGGCTGAGCTGGTTATGCAGGCCAAAACTGTCGATGGATGTGTCATTATCATCAGCTTGCAACAGCGCCTGTGTGGTTGAGGCAAAACGCAGGCGTTGATGATTGAAACTGTAATAATAGGGTTTGATGCCCATGCGATCGCGCGCCATGAACAGTTGCTGGCGTTTCATGTCCCAGATCGCAAAGGCAAACATGCCATGCAATCGCTCGACACATTTTTCACCCCATTCAGCATAGGCTTTTATAATGACTTCGGTATCACCACTGGAGAAAAAGTGGTAGCCCTTGTTTTGCAATTCAGAACGCAGCTGGGGGTAATTATAGATGGTGCCATTAAAGACTATGCTCAGGCTCAGCTCCTGATCCACCATCGGCTGGCTGGCATGTTCAGACAAATCGATAATCGATAAGCGACGATGGCCCAATGCCACCGGACCATCTGAAAAACTACCCGCATGATCCGGGCCGCGAGGCTCCAGCTTCTCCATCATGCGATGGGTCAGGGCCAGATCAGGTTTTCTGCCGTCAAACCGAAATTCACCGCAAATTCCACACATTTTATATCCCGCGCCGTTGCTTCATTAGTAAATGTGTATATTTTAAACCATATGCCGATACTTCTTGTTAATTTATTACTTTTTCAGCTTTTAATTGCCGATTAAATATATTAGGGTAGCCGCCATAATGTAACGGTCGTCACATTACATTCGAAATACAGCGTTATTCAGGGATGCTTGCTGTTTGTAACTGTCCATTTATTAATGAGTAACAACTATGACATTGTTTTTAAACCTGATCAGCCTTTCCATGCTGTTATTGACAACCTCAGCACATGCCACACTGGGCGACTTCCCTGGCCGCCAACAGTTTCCTGAGGTTAAGATTTACAGCAAAGAACGCTTAAACACTAACTTTAACCGGGTACAGGTTGTTGATACGCGTTCAAAATATGAATTTGAGACCATTCATATCAATAACTCGGTGAATATTCCGGTTTCAAGTAAAGACTTTGCGGCACGAGTCAAAGCGATTCGCAGCAAGACGGATAAACCCATCGTTTTCTATTGCAATGGCCGCAGCTGCTTTAAGTCTTACCAGGCCACAAAAACGGCCATGGACAACCAAATCACTAACGTTTTTGCCTATGATGCCGGCATGTTTGAGTGGGCGAAATCCTACCCGGACAAAGCCTCATTATTAGGTCACTCGCCGCTCAACCCCCAACAACTGCTGAGCAAAAAAGTGCTGCAGTCACATCTGTTGTCGCCAAAAAAGTTTGCCGCCATGGTGTATAAACTAGGTGACAAGGCCCGCGTTCTGGATATCCGTGACTTAGCACAACGCTCAAACGGCATCGGCTATTTTGTTGGTATGGAATACTGGATCAGCCTGAACAATAAAAACAAGGTGCTTACCTTCCTGCGCCAGGCCGCGAAAGACAATAAAGTTTTGTTTATCTATGATGGTGTTGGCAAACAGGTTCGCTGGCTGCAGTACACGCTGGAAAAAGAAAATATAAAAAACTACTACTTCATGGAAGAAGGCGCTCAAGGTTTTTATAACAACATTATCAACGTTAAAAGATAGCGTCATCTTTTATACCTAAAGGCCGGGATCTTAAAATCCTCTTCTATCCCGGTTTTTACTCAGCCTCAGCTTCGCGCTGAAACCGTTAACGGCATCTGCAGGCCTCAGCTGCCGGCGAAATCTTTATTTTTGCCCCTCTCATTTTTGCCAAAGCACACTATACTTTACTGCATAAAACAACTACGGCTGCCAGCCAACACACATGCAAAAAAAACTTTTTTTCTCCGGGCTTATTATGATTGGCTGGCTGCTGGCCACAGGCTACGCTTTTTGGTGGTTTCAGGCCCGGGATTTACGACCGTTTGATCTGCAGGCTGCCGATATTATTGAGCAAAAGTCACTGCAGACTTCACTGACTCAGTTACTGTCTTCTTTGCAGCAGGATTCCGCAGACAGCGCTTTTCTGCTGCATTTCTGGCAGCCGGGATGCAGCTGCAACCGCTTTAACCTGTCTCATGTCAACGAGATTGCCGTCAAATACCAGCAGCAGAACTTCCAGCTGGTAACGATTATCCGGCCACACCCGGATTACAGCAATCAACAATTGAAACAGATGGCAGAACAACAGTTTGCTTCAAAGGTGGTCATTGACAGTCAGCACCTGTTAACAGGAAAATCCAGAATTCCGGCCGCTCCTGCTGCGGCGGTGATTGATAAAAACGGCGAATTAGCTTACTTTGGGCCGTATAGCGACAGCACTTTTTGTGGTTTAGGCGGCACGGCCTTTGTAGAAAAAGTGGCCGATTTACTGATGATGGGTGAAAGCCCGTCATTGCTTAACACCATGGTCTTTGGTTGTTTCTGTGACTGGGACTCCAACAAATTACAACAAACTTAAATATCGGGTAATACTCATGACGCAAGAAAATATTACATTAAAAGGATTTTACGCTCAGTCCGACACGATCATGATCGGTTTGCTCTGGCTACTGTTTGCCTACAGTCTGGCTTTAGCTGGCTGGAACAATACCTGGACTGAAGCCTTTGTGATCGGGCTGCCAGCGGCCCTGGTGCCGAGCGGACTTTATTTTCTTGTTAAGGGCACACTGATCACCCGCAGTGCCGTTGCTGCCGCGTTCATGATTTTTTCAGCGCTCACCATCCATCAGGGACACGGCATGATCGAGCTGCATTTTATCATTTTTGTATTGCTGGCTTTCCTGCTGCAATACAAGGACTGGATTCCGGTTATTGTCGGCACACTGGTTATCGCGGTGCATCATCTGGGTTTTAATTTTCTGCAGGAATGGGGCTTTGGCGTCTACCTTTTCCCCGCCCGCACCGGTATCGATCTGGTTATTATTCATGCGGCCTTTGTTGTATTTGAGGCGGCCGTTCTGGTTTATCTTAATTTTAAAGGCGGCAAGGAGCTCAAAGCTTCGATTGAAATCCAGCAAATTGGATCGCACCTTGCGGTTAGAGACGGCATTATCGACCTGTCTTACCGACAGGACAACCCGGCCAGCCAGTTCGCGCATGACTTTAATGACTTTATGCAACACACCCATAAGACCCTGATTGAAGTCATGGGAGCCTCTTCACAGTTGTCCAGTTCCACCAGCGAAATGAGTGACATTGCCAATCAAAACAGGGTCAGGACCAATGACCAACAAGGGCAAATAGAGCAAGTCGCCACCGCTATTAACGAAATGACAGCAACGGTTCAGGAAGTCGCTCAAAACACGGCCTCTGCAGCTGAAGCCGCGGTCAATGCTGACAATGAAGCCAGCAACGGCCAGGCAATTGTAAACCAGACGCTGACCTCGATTAATACGCTTGAAACGACCGTTGCCAATGCTGCCCAGGTGGTCGCTGAACTGGAAAAAGACAGCCAGAATATCGGCGCCGTGCTGGATGTGATCAAGAGCATAGCCGAACAGACTAACTTGCTGGCACTGAATGCTGCGATTGAAGCGGCCCGTGCCGGTGAACAGGGCCGGGGCTTTGCGGTGGTCGCCGATGAAGTCCGCACCCTGGCCAGCCGGACTCAGCAATCAACTTCCGAGATCGAAGAAATGATTGCACGCATTCAAAGCGGCACACAAAATGCCGTGCAGGCAATGCAGGAAGGCCGCGAACAAACCACCCAGACGGTTCAGCAAACCGCCGAGGTCAATCAGTCACTCAATGCCATTGTAGATGCCGTTGGCGTTATTAAAGACATGAACCAGCAGGTTGCAACCGCCGGCGAAGAACAAAGCGCGGTGGCAAATGAAATCAACCAGAATATTTCAAATATCAGCCACAGCGCACAGGGCAGCTCTGAAGCGGCTGACACCACTGCCAACGCATCGGATGTACTGCGTAACCTCGGACAGCAACTTGAAGAGCAGACGCGACTTTTTAAGGTCTGATTAATAATCAGAAATACAAAACACCGGGCCTACAGGGATGCAGGCCTTAAAATTGGTGTTTATGAAATGTTGCCTGCTATTTGAGAAGCTGGCATCAGGGTATTGAAGATATGCTGACCGTAGTTTTATTATACGCTCTGAAAAGACCACTCGCCTGATTTAGGTTCTCATCTATACTACCCGCCGCACCTCTGGTTAGGCTAATATCCAACATAACCGTCTGATTTGATAAATCTATAGTGGAGGCCTCTATCGAACTTGCAGCAATACTGTAGAGCCCATTATCATCAACCCCGTCAGCATTAAACTCAAAAAACAGCAGTGTCCAGTCGTCCAGGCCAACTAGTTTGTAAGCTTCAATATCAACATAATGCATTGTTTGCGGATGACTCCACTCAATGACAATATCATCCATGCTCCTTGAGTAAATTTGGCCTGCCTGGGGTGACTGTATCTCTATCGCTGCAGGAATAGTGACCGTGGTATTAATAGCGTCCTGAGCATTTGGACGTAAGAATTTTATTTGCACAATATCACTATAAACTTTATCTAAAGGAATCAATGTCGAATAATTTACATTGGTAGTCGTTACAAAGGACCAGCTTATTGCACTAAAGGCCGTTGAATGGGAAACATGTTTGACCAGCACTGTATCCTCCCCACCCGTATTGACAACAAGCTCATCCCCTGCCGTCAATTCAATATCTGTACCAGAGTGACTGATGGCCACTTTCACACTAAGCGAACTTGATGTCAGCAGTACCTCGCCATTTAAGTGTAAATTTGCCGTTGCAATAATGTTAAGGACTGGTTCAGCTGAGCTATCATCAGTCGCCGTTATATCGGAGGGTACTACTTCGACAGAATCAGGTGGCTCTGGCCCTTCGGTACAAGCAAGCTGTAATACGCTCAGAAGAAAAGTAGATAACAGGTTTCGTGCGGCATGTTTCATTCGATCTATCTCCCTATAGCGGTATTATTCTAACAAACAATACCCCTTCACTCTGTCAGACAATTCTGATCATGCCTTCAAAAACCGCCTCCTGTTAAGTATTAGCCGGACCAGGCTCCGCCGCCGGGTGTTTCAATCCGTAACACATCACCTGCTTCTACCTGACAGTTTATTTTTGCCGCGATCAATTCTTGATTGAGTCTGTTTTCACCCCTTTTGCCCGCTTCGGCATTAATGCCCCATGGCTGCATAGAGCGCCTTTCCGTCAACAGGGTAAATTGAGCAGGCTCTAAAAACTCAAATTCTCGAATAATGCCGTCACCGCCATTCCTCTGGCCACGGCCGCCTGAAGCCTGTCGAATCTGGTAGCGTTTGATTCTAATCGGGTAACGGCTTTCCAGTACTTCAATCGGGGTATTCAGCGTATTGGTCATATGACTTTGCACCGCACTTAAGCCACCGCCACTTTTACCCGCGCCCATGCCGCCGCCAATGGTTTCATAATAATTCCAGGCCTCGTGCTGCGCATCGCCTTCATGCCCCATCGCCAGGTTATTCATGCTGCCGTGACTGGCGGCCGGAATTTGTTCCGGTATCGCTTTTGCCAGCGCCCCCATAATCACATCCACGACGCGCGTGCTGGTCTCCACATTACCGGCTGCAACAGCAGCGGGGTATCGGGCATTTAATAAACAGCCCTCGGGCACATTAATCTGAATCGAACGAAAACTACCTGCACAGGCCGGTGTTTGCTGTGGCATCAAACAACGAAATACATAAAAAACGGCAGCCGCCACCACCGATAGCGGGCAATTGATATTGCCTTTTACCTGATCATCAGTACCTTTAAAGTCGGCAGTAACCTTGCCAGCCTGAACCGTCAGGCTGACCTTAATCAGGATATCCTTTTGGCCCTGACCATCATCGTCCATCTTGTCGGTGAAATCATAAACGCCATCGGGAATACTTTTTAACGCCGCATCGGCCATCTTTTCAGCATAATCGTTGAGTGCCTGCTGAGCCTGCTGATACGCGGCTAAGCCCATGCTCGCTATCAATAACTGCAAACGCTCCAGCCCTCGTCTGTTTGCACTGATCTGCGCATTAAAATCGCCCATTGATTCGTCGGCATTTTTCAATTGACGCAACAAAGGCTGCAATACACTTTGATTGAGTTCGTTGTTGAGCATAAGTTTGGCAGGGGAAATCACAACACCCTCCTGCAGCAAACTCGATGAAACCGGCATTGAGCCGGGGCTTTCGGCACCAATGTCTGCATGATGTGCCCTGTTAACTACAAATGCCGTTAATTGTTGAGCCATAAACAGCGGCGAAATCAGTGTTACGTCCGGTAAATGCGTGCCGCCCATATACGGATCATTGACGATCACCATGTCGCCTGGCTGCCATTGGATCAGTGCCACAACATCAGCCATCGCATAGGCCATGCTGCCCATGTGTACCGGTATATGTGCCGCCTGTGCCAGTAATTCACCTTCTGCACTGAATACCGCACAGGAGAAATCCAGACGGTCTTTAATATTCGGTGAGAAAGCCACGCGCTGCAAAACCGCGCCCATTTCATCACAGACAGCGGAAATGCGGTGAGCAAACAAACTGAGTTCTATGTTGTCCATGTAAATCTTTTTTAGTGGTTGCGGTTTTGATTATTCATTATAACAGCCCCTCTGCGGACTTTTTTTATACTTAGCGTTAATTCATGATTGCATTCATCAACAGACTGACCTACCCTAATGTCCGACTAAAAGAATCAACTATTAACCCTCGGGGAATTCAAATGAATCCATTACTTTCTGTTAAGGGCACTATCATCACGGGTTTCGTACTGGCAATTATTGCTGCCGTCGTATTCCGCAATGGTGCTTTCAGCATTTTAGAAATTGAAGTTTGGTTACACAGCATCGCTGGCGTTTTATGGATCGGCTTACTGTATTACTTTAACTTTGTACAAGTTCCTGGCGTTGGTGCTGCACTGGCAGACTCTGATGGTCCCGGCCCTGCTGCGATCAATAAATACATTGCACCGCGTGCATTGTTCTGGTTCCGTTGGGCAGCTGTTGCTACCTGGATCACGGGTGTTGGCGCACTGGCAAACCTGCTTGGTCATACTGGCGCGCTTAACGCTCTTATCTTCAACGGTGACACACAGGTCCAGATCATCGGTCTGGGTGCATGGTTAGGTACGATCATGTTATTCAATGTCTGGGTTCTGATCTGGCCTAACCAGAAGAAAATTCTGGGACTGGATGGCAAAGAGCACAGCGCTGATGCGATTGCGTCTGCGAAGAAAACAGCTTTACTGGCTTCACGTACAAATGCGGTATTGTCTATTCCAATGCTGCTGTGCATGACAGCCTACGGACATGGCGGTATGCCTTTCTAAGCAATAAATCTTTTGCTTAAAAAAAACGGCGGTTCTACCGCCGTTTTTTTTACCCACCATTTACCAATCCTGATATCGTTTATTTATTATCCGCCGGTCTTTACTGCTACAAAAACACAGTTAATGCATTCTGCAACCTCGATCCAAACAATGCGAGAGCAGGCAAAGCCTGGAATCTCAGCTTCGCCCTTTCACTTTGCTCAGAGCAGTGACGCAAGCCTTTGCTTATCTCTTAAAACAGTAGAGCCACCACCAGACAATTCTGAGCAGGATAATACACATGATTGTTATCATCTGATGACGAAGTAATCGCAGAGCAGCCATATTCTTTCCTTAGATAGCCCGTTTCAAAACATTCCAGGCAGCCACTTGTAATCAACCTCTCAGGTCCAAATTTTCATTCATTATTTTATAATAAAAAATTTATTAACACTCTATAGTTTTATATTACAAAATTATCGACGATATTAAATGATGCAAATCAAGTTCTAAAAAACTCATTTATTGATCAGGCTTTACACACACCTTGCGGCTCACTTTACACTGCAGATTGATATGTTGACCATATAGCGTATAATTGACTGTTTTCCGGTGGCTTTTGCTGCCGTTTTAGTTTTAGCCGATATCAATTTTTGGCCGTAAAAACACGGAGCGAGTCAATGACTGGCAATGAATACCTGATGAAAAACTATGCCCCAATGGCCGTATGCTTTGAAAAAGGCGACGGCGCGGTGTTGTGGGATACTAATGGCAAACAATACCTGGATGCACTGAGCGGTATTGCTGTCACCAGCCTGGGTCATAATCACCCCGCTGTCACTCGCGCTATCTCATCTCAGGCCGGCCAGTTACTGCACACATCCAACCTTTATTCCATCGGCCGTCAGCAACAGCTTTCAGAGCTGCTGTGCAAAAAGGCCGCTATGGATAAAGTCTTTTTTGCCAATTCCGGTGCCGAAGCCAATGAAGCCGCGATCAAACTGGCTCGCTTATACGGCCACAACCAGCAGATCGAAAACCCGCAAATTATTGTTATGGAACAGAGTTTTCATGGCCGTACCTTAGCCACACTGTCTGCAACCGGTAACCGTAAAGTCCAGGCCGGTTTTGAACCCCTGGTACAGGGCTTTATTCGGGCACCTTATAACGATATTGAGGCCATCAGAAACATTGCTAAAAATAACAGCAATGTTGTCGCTATTTTACTTGAGCCGGTTCAGGGTGAAGGCGGCGTGCGTATTCCTGACAGTGACTACCTGAACCAGATACGTGAGATTTGTGATAGCAACGGCTGGCTCATGATGCTGGATGAAATTCAGACCGGTATCGGCCGCACCGGCAAATGGTTTGCGTATCAGCACAGCGCCATTAAACCGGATGTTATCACCTCGGCCAAAGCGCTTGGCAACGGTGTACCGATTGGTGCCTGCCTGGCTCGCGGCCAGGCCGCTGAACTTTTCCACCCCGGCCATCACGGCTCCACTTTTGGCGGTAACCCGCTGGCTTGTGCCGCGGCCATTGCGGTAATTGAAAGCATCGACAACGAAGCCTTGCTAGCACGCTGCACCGCTCTGAGTGAATTATTGCTGACTCAGTTCAAGGCCGAACTTGAGATGCTGCCGGGGGTCAAAGATATCCGCGCGGCCGGCCTGTTAATGGGCATTGAATTGAGCGAAGACTGCGGAGAACTGGTCGCTCAGGCACTGCACAACGGTTTATTGATTAACGTGACAGCGGGTAATGTGATCCGTTTGTTACCTCCTTTTGTAATGACAGATGAACAGGCGATGCAACTGGTGGCAGAAACCAGTCGTCTGATCAAAGCCTTTTTAAGTCAAAA
This sequence comes from Gammaproteobacteria bacterium, assembly GCA_029882395.1. Lineage (GTDB taxonomy): Bacteria > Pseudomonadota > Gammaproteobacteria > SZUA-229 > SZUA-229 > JAUVDT01. The sequence goes on along the minus strand of JAOUKT010000027.1, from coordinate 26,599 downwards.
ACAGACCGCCTGAGCGGAGTTAAAATAATGACAACTAGACACTTTCTAAGTTTGATGGATTTGAGCCGTGACGAATTAAAACAGTTGCTCAAGCGTGGTATTGAACTTAAAAAAATGCAACATGCCGGTGAAATCTTTGAGCCGTTAAAAAACAAAGTCATGGCGATGATTTTTGATAAGTCATCAACCCGTACCCGTGTCTCTTTTGAGACCGGTATGGCGCAGTTTGGCGGCCACGCTGTTTTTCTTTCGCCGCGTGATACACAGCTCGGGCGTGGCGAGCCCATTGAAGATACCGCCCGTGTTATTTCCAGCATGGTCGATGGCATCATGGTGCGCACTTTTTCGCACTCATCGTTAGAAACACTGGCTGAATATTCAAAAGTACCGGTTATTAATGGCCTCACCGATTTTGTTCACCCTTGCCAGCTGCTGGCTGATATGCAATGTTATATTGAACACAGGCAGACGATTGAAGGCCGCACGGTGACCTATATTGGCGATGGCAACAATATGTGCCATTCATATATCAATGCCGCCCGCCAGCTTGATTTCAAGCTCAATATTGCCTGCCCCAAAGGTTATGAGCCCGATGCAGAACTGGTAAAACTGGCCGGAGACTGCGTCGAAATTACCCATGACACGGTTGCCGCCACAGAAAACAGCGACCTGATTGTTACCGATGTCTGGGCCAGCATGGGCCAGGAAGAAGAACAACGCATTCGCGAACAGGCTTTTGCCGGTTTTCAGGTTAATGAAGCACTGATGAAGCATGCTGACAAAGACGCTCTGTTTATGCATTGCCTGCCCGCACATCGGGGTGAAGAGGTGTCTGCAGGTGTTATTGATGGTGCCCAAAGCGTTGTCTGGGATGAGGCAGAAAACCGCCTTCATGCCCAGAAAGCGTTAATGGAATTTTTAATGGCATAATCGCATTTGCCTGAGGTTATACCCATTCATGCGCAAGCTTTCTGTCCTTAGCTCTTTGCTTTCAAGTGTTCTGCTGACGGCTGTCAGCCATAATGCGCTTGCAGCAGAAACGACTGAGACGGATCTCTGGGACATGTGCACCGACAGCGCGTCAGTGTTCAATATTCAGCCCGTTTTACCCCGTTTTGCAACTCCCAAACAGCTCGATATCAGCGCCAAAAGCATACGTTCGGTAAAAGACGGCACCTCCGTGTTTGAAGACGACGTGCTGATTGAAAAAGAGCAGTTCCGGCTCAAAACCGGCAAGCTGACTTATGATCAGAATAAGGCCATTATTTCATTACCCCAGGCTTCGCATATTGAAAGCAAGAATTTAATCTTTGATAGCCAGACGGGTGAGATCAACAACGACACCGACGTCAGCTGGTTCAGCCACGTCAGTTTCGTTATCCAGTCCAGCCATATTCAGGGGGTGGCACCAGAAATAAAAGTCTTCGCTGATGATTCTACCTTTCTCAGCCAGGTGAGTTTTTCATCTTGTGAGCCGGGCAAGGAGGCATGGACTTTCAGTGCCCGTAATTTAGAGCTGGATCATAACGATGAATCCGGCGCTGCTCATCATGTTGTTGTCAAAGTAAAAGACGTACCGATTTTTTATCTGCCCTATATTTCATTCCCGCTCGGAGAAAGAAGGCGTTCGGGCATTCTGAGCCCGGAATTTCGCTTTGGCAGCAGCCGCAATGGCGATGAGATCAGCCTGCCCTATTACTGGAATATCGCCACCAACCAGGACGCCACCTTTACCCCGGTTTACCTGCAAAAGCGCGGCACGCAGCTGCTGACTAACTACCGTTATTTAACCAAAAGCAGTAGCGGTGAACTGGATCTTGAGTACCTGGCCAATGACCGTCAGGCTGAAAATAATCTGGCTATTGATGAAACACGTTATTTAAGTAAATTCATTCATAAAACCAACTTTACTGACAACCTGAGTTTCAATGTTAATCTTGCTGCTGCCTCGGACTCTGCATACCTCAGCGACTTCGGCCAAAGCCTGTCTATTACCAGTACCACTCATTTGCAGCAGGCGGCTGACTTTCAGTATCGCCGCGGTCAATGGCAAACCAGGTTATTGGCGCAGTATTTTCAGACCACCGATGACAACATCGCCTTAGCAGACACGCCTTACCGGCGCCAGCCTCAGCTCACAGTGAGCGGCACCGAGCCTATTAACAATGCCGGGCTTGCGTTTAACATAGCCGCCGAATGGGTCGATTTCAGACACCGCTGTGACGGTATACAATTAGAATGCCCGAGTAAAATTCATGGCCAGCGTACCGACCTGAGCCCTCAGCTTAGCTGGCCTGCATCTGGCAGTTACTGGTTTTTTACGCCAACAATCGGCCAGCGTTTTACCGCTTACCAGATGACAGAAGCCGACATCCCCCGGCAAATTGAAGACCGTAACTTAACTGTTGTCCAGTTCGATAGCGGTTTGTTTTTTGAACGCCGTTTTGCACAAAATTATACTCAAACCCTTGAGCCCAGGCTTTATTACCTGCATGTGCCCGCGGCCGATCAGTCAGCTATTCCGCTGTTTGATACCTCTGCAACCACCTTCAGTTTTTCCCAGCTGTTTCGCGATAACCGTTTCAACGGCGCCGACCGGGTCGCCGATGCCAACCAGCTAAGCACAGCGCTGACCAGCCGCATTATTAATGATGAAAGCGGTAATGAGCGCTTTTCTGCCAGCATCGGCCAGATACATTATTTTGATGATCGCGAAGTCAGCCTTGATGAACCTGCCGACAATTCTGATATTCAGACCGAAACCAGCTCTGATATCGCGGCTGAATTAGTGCTTAGAAATAACAACTGGTCTTACCGCTTATCGGCACTGCAAAACACTCAAAGCAACGAAGTCGATCAGGGCAGTTTCCTTTATCATTACCAGACCGATAATCGCCATATTTTTAATCTGGGTTATCGCTACAAACGTGACCTTAACCTGGCTGATAGCGTTGATGATCAGATCGACCAGTCTGATCTGTCGTTCAAATTACCCGTTTCAGATCACTGGTCCGCGCTCGGGCGCTGGAACTATTCACTGAACGATGAACGTGATCTGGAAAGCATCTTTGGCTTTGAATATAACAGCTGTTGCTGGGCGTTCAGAATCATCAGCCGCGGCCATATTGTGCAGGATGCAAATAATCAGAGCGTGTTTGATCGCTCAATTCTTTTCTCCCTGGTATTAAAGGGTTTTGGCAGTACCGGCAAGGCGAATCAGGAGCTGGAACGTGCTATCCTAGGCTTTCATCCGGAATATTAATCACGGGTGATTATCAACCGTTTACAAGAGTAGGTTTTATGCGTTTAAAACAAGTTTTCACCGCTTTCATCATTTTTACTGTTTCTCTGGCTTTCAGCCCGGCCACTACGTCGGCTGAGTCGCTTGACAAGATCGTTGTAGAAATCAATAACCAGATTATCACTGAGTCCGAATTACAAAAACGCATTGCCGATATTCGCCAGCAGATCTTGTCACGAAAATCGGCCGCCCCCAGCTCTACCCAGCTCAGAAACAAGGTTCTCGATCGCATGGTTCTGGATTTACTGCAGGTAGAACATGCCAAACAATTTGGCATCCGGCTGACACAGGCCGACCTGAACATGCGCATCGAAAGCATCGCCCAAAAAAACAAGTTAAGCGTTCCTCAACTGCGCCAGGCACTGCTTAAAGACGGCATTAATTTTGCCGACTTCAGACAGCAAATCGAACGCGACACGATTATCTCCCGTGTTCAAAAAGGCCTGGTATTCGATAAGATTAAAGTCTCTGACCATGAAATTGAGCAGTTTTTATTGCACCAGAAAAAATCAGGCTCTAAAGACAACCGTTACCACCTTTCACATATACTCATCGCGGTGCCTGAAAACGCCAATAGTGAAAGTCTGAAGAAGGTACGCAACAAAGCCCAAAGCGTATTGAAAAAATTACACGCAGGTCAGGACTTTGACAAAATTGCGATTGAATATTCCAACGGACAAAAAGCCCTGGAAGGCGGTGACTTAGGCTGGCGCTCAGCCACCGAATTACCGTCTTTATTTGTCAGCGCGGCCAGTAAACTTAAAAAAGGCCAGCTCTCGGGGCTGATACAAAGCCCGTCGGGATTCCACATTCTCAAGCTGCATGCTAAAGACAGCCAGCAGCAGGTTATCGTTGAAGAAACCCTGGTACGCCATATCCTGATTAAAGTCGATGCCATTACCAACGACAAATCCGCACGTGAAAAACTTGAAGCACTGCATAAACAGCTTAAAGCCGGTGCTGACTTTGCCAAACTGGCCCGCCAGCATTCTGAGGATAGCGGCTCAAAAAGCAATGGCGGCAGCCTTGGCTGGTCTGTTGCGGGCAGTTTTGTGCCACAATTTGAAGCGGTGATGAAAAGTCTTAAAAAACAACAAATCAGTCAGCCATTTAGAACCACCTACGGCTGGCACCTGATGCAGGTACTGGACCGTCGCCAGTCTGACAAAACGAAAATTATCATGCGCAATAAAGCCCATCAAAAAATTCAGGCTTCCAAAGCCGATGAAGCCCTTGAGCTTTGGTTAAGACGTCTGCGTGATGAAGCTTATATTAAATACCATAACCCTGCGGATGCACCGGGTTAAATTTTAATGGCTGACAAACTGATTGCTAAACTTGCGGTGACGCCGGGCGAGCCTGGTGGTATCGGCCCGGATCTGGTTTTACAGCTGGCCTGCCGCGCCCATGACTTTCAAATGGTGGCAATAGCTGACCTTGAGATGCTGCGTGCACGTGCAAAACAATTAAATCTCAGCATCGACTTTAAGCCTTATGACAGTACCACCCCCCGGCATAGCCATCGGCCAGGCCAGCTTGAGGTTCTGGATGTTAAGCTGGCACAAGCGTCAGAATGCGGCGTGCTCAATGCCCATAATGCATTATATATTTTAGACACGCTGCAACAGGCCGTTAAAGCCTGCCTGTCTACTGAGTTTGATGCGATGGTGACCGGGCCTATTCATAAAGGCATCATCAATCAGGCCGGTATTGCTTTTACTGGCCATACAGAATACCTGGCAGCGCAATGCGGTGACTGTACGCCAGTGATGATGTTAGCCACTGAAAAAATGAGAGTCGCGCTGGTCACCACGCATTTGCCCTTGAGCGAAGTCAGCCAGGCCATTACCAAAGACAAACTTGAGCAGGTCATTCAAATACTCAACAATGACCTGATACAGCGCTTTGGTATTCAAAATCCCGCTATTTATATCTGCGGTCTAAACCCTCATGCCGGTGAAAACGGTTATTTAGGCAAGGAAGAAATCGACACCATTCAGCCGGTTATAAATCGTTTAAAAGCACAGGGCCTTAATCTTTCCGATGCACTGCCCGCCGATACACTTTTTACACAGCATTATTTACAAAAGGCCGACGTTATTCTTTCAATGTATCACGACCAGGGCTTGCCGGTGCTTAAACACAGCGGTTTTGGCAAGGCTGTCAACATCACGCTGGGGCTGCCCATTATCAGAACCTCGGTTGATCATGGTACTGCACTGGACTTAGCCGGCAGCGGCAATGCCGATGTCGGCAGTTTTGTTTATGCCTGTGAGATAGCCAGCCAAATGGTCCAACAAAAAATGAAAATATTATGAGTCATCAGGCACGCAAACGTTTTGGTCAGAATTTTTTAATCGATAACCGGGTGATTGATTTAATTATCCAGTCGATTAATCCTCAGCCGGACCAGACACTGGTCGAAATTGGCCCGGGTCTGGGTGCATTAACCTTGCCCTTACTGAAACGGGCCGGCAAATTAAATGTGATTGAACTGGACCGTGATGTTATTCCGCTGCTGGTGAAAACCTGTGCCGGAGCCGGTGAACTGATTGTGCATAATGTTGACGTTTTACAGTTTGATTTCAATACCCTGCTTGACGATCACAACAAACTCAGACTGATTGGTAACCTGCCTTATAATATTTCAACGCCGATTTTATTTAAACTGCTCGATCATGCCGAACACATTCAGGACATGTTTTTCATGTTACAAAAAGAAGTGGTTAAACGCATGGCTGCCGCACCCGACAGTGGCGCCTATGGGCGACTCAGCATCATGCTGCAATACCATTGCAAAGTCACAGAACTGTTCATCGTTCCGCCGCAAGCCTTTAATCCAGAACCAAAAGTTGACTCCGCAATTATCAATCTTCAGCCCAGAAAACCAGAATGCCCGGTTTCTAATTATGCATTGTTAGAAAAAGTGGTTAAACAGGCATTCAGCACACGCCGTAAAACCATCAGAAACACACTCAAGACGCTGTGTTCGGCTGAAGACCTGGAAGCGGTTGGCATCCAGCCCGGCGTCAGGCCAGAAAACATTGCCCCTATTGAATATTATAAATTAACAAATTACCTTGATAATAAAATGCAGGAACAGTCATGACTCACAATTTTTTTCTAAACCTGATGTCCATCATATTTCCTCTGCTGTGCCTGATCCTGGCCTTTGTTCCCGATGACTTTAATCATTATGTCAATCTTATCGCACGCTGGTTTTATCGGCGTTTTAATGTGGAAAAATCACGTCAAAGTCAGTTTTCACTGAATACCACGGCGTTACGATTTTTTGGTGTTATTGGCCTGTTATTTACTTTAGCCATGTTAGTTTTAATATTTTACACGCCAGCAGCCTGATATAATCTGGCCATGACTACGTTTATCTCCACAGGACACCATCATGTCAGCTGATCCAAAACACGAAATAAAAGTCTCCGTTCAGAGTTTTTATATAAAAGAACAGTCCAGCCCCGAAGACGATCAATATGTCTTTGCCTATAAGGTCAACATTCATAACACCGGCACGGTTGCAGCCAAACTGATCAGCCGTCACTGGATTATTACCGATTCAGACGGCAAAACTCAGGAAGTAAGTGGTGAAGGTGTGATTGGCGAGCAGCCTTATTTGAGCCCCGGCGACCACTTTGAATACACCAGCGGCACGCACATGGATACCCCAGTCGGTAGCATGCAGGGCAGTTATCAAATGCTCGCTGACGATGGCGTTAAATTTGATGCCGAGATTCCGGCCTTTTCTCTGGCCTTACCCACGGCATTGCATTAGATTTTTTATTACCATGTCATTAAAGTTCAGTTATACAATACTCGCGCCGTTCTATGACGCCTTGATCCGCCAGGCCACCGCCCACTGGCGTCAGCACAGCCTTGCATTAATTGATGTCAACAAACACCAGAACATTCTCATTAACGGTATCGGTAGCGGCCTTGATATCCCTTACTTACCCGAGGGCCCGTCATACACCGGTACAGACATCACGCCTGCGATGCTCTCCAGAGCCGCGTCACGTCGTGATTTATCAAGCTGTGAAATACATCTGCAGCAAGCCGACAGCCAGTGTTTACCTTTTGATGACAACAGTTTTGATCTTGTCATTATGCATTTGATTCTCGCGGTAGTACCCGAGCCTGAGCTCGCGCTCAAAGAAGCCTCACGTATTTTAAAGCCGGGGGGGCGCATTCATATATTTGACAAGTTTTTGAAACCCGGTCAGCTCGCACCCTGCCGCCGTTTTATCAACTTGTTCAGCCGCCATATCGCCACCCGCACAGATGTGGTACTGGAATCATTATTAGCTAAAGAGACGGCGTTAACGCTTATTCATCAGCAACCCGCGCTGGCCAAAGGCTGGTTTCGTTTTATACTGTTAGAGAAAAAACACGACTAAGTTCGCCAACAGAAGGAATTAGCAATGGCTACCTACGCCATAGGAGATGTTCAGGGCTGTTACGATGATCTGATGAGATTACTCGATAAAATCCGGTTTAATCCGGACTCTGATACACTCTGGTTCTGTGGCGACATTATCAACCGTGGTCCCAAGTCACTGCAAACCCTGCGTTTTATCAAACAACTGGGCGCTCGCGCCATCACCGTACTGGGCAACCACGATTTACATTTTCTGGCAGTGGCTTATCTCTCAAACAAGCCGGCCAGATACGATACTTTAGATGATATTTTAAAAGCCGATGACAGGCCCGAACTGATCGACTGGCTCAGGCAACAAAAACTTTTTCATCACGATCCGTCACTCAACATTTCCATGGTTCATGCCGGTATTCCCCCTCAGTGGACGATTGCTCAGGCTCAGCAATACGCAGAGGAAGTGGAACGGCTATTACAAACACAAGACCCTTTGCCATTCTTCAAACACATGTACGGCAACTACCCGCCGCAATGGCGTGACTCATTAAAAGGCTGGGACCGGTACCGTTTTATCACCAACGCCTTAACACGCATGCGCTTTTGTGATATTTCAGGACGGCCTGATTTCAAATTTAAAGGCGACCTCGGCTCACAACCGGTGCATTTAACACCCTGGTTTATGCATGAAAAACGCCGCACTAAAGACGATGAGATTATCTTTGGTCACTGGTCAACCTTATCAGCTGAAAGCCATCACCGTGTTTACCCTATCGATACCGGCTGTTTATGGTCGGGCAGTTTAAGTGCTTTAAGAATTGATACAAAAGAGAGAGAACTGATCCAGGTCGATTGTCCGAATGGTATTAAGCCACCGTCAAAACATTAAGCTGCGTTACGATTAAATACCTGGAAAGAATAATCGCATTCGTTTTTTTCATCCGCCTTATGATCTTCTTTTTCAACTAAGTGCCACTGGCTGAAATCAACTTCAGGAAACCAGGCATCACCTTCAAACTCACCGAGCACGCGGGTCATGTATAAACGATCGGCCCTGTCTAAAAACTGCTGATAAATATTCGCGCCGCCAATCACCATGGCCTCGTCAACACCTTGTACTGCTTCAATAGCCATTTCAAGGCTGAATACAACTTCACAACCTTCTGCAGAAAAGCCCTGGTCACGTGTGATAATAATATTTCTGCGACCAGGCAATGGCCGGCCGATTGATTCAAATGTTTTTCTGCCCATAATTATCGGCTTAGACATCGTGACTTTTTTAAAGAACTGCAGATCGGCCGGTATCTTCCAGGGCAAACCATTTTTTTTACCGATCAGCTGATTCTGATCCATGGCAGTAATAATTGAAATAAGCATATTCAAGATTTACACTGAAAACGGGTAGGCAATCGCATCATGGTGCTGATAGCCCGTGACCTTGAAATCATCCATTGTCACCCAGGTTTCTAAATCTTCCAGTGATTTAATATCCGGGTTGATTTCCAGTTGTGGTGCGGCAAAGGGTTGACGTTTTAACTGCACATCACGCATTAACGGCAGCTGGTCTTCGTAAATATGCGCGTTAACTATTTTATGGTAAGCCAGCCCCGGTTTGTTGCCGGTGATCTGTGCCATTAATTTTAAAAAAGTAAACACTTGTATTTGATTAAAGTTCTGTCCCAGCGGTACGTCACAGGAACGCTGATACGATGTTAAATAGAGCGTATCACCCAGCAGTGAAAACGTGTGTGTGTGCATGCAGGGGCGCAGACATCCCATGTGAAATTCACCGGGATTATAAAAGGTTAAAATTTCTCCGCGGTCATCAATACCCTGTGAAAGATCATCAACAATTTTTCGAAGCTGGTCGATTGAGCCACCATCCGGTTTGTTCCAGCTGCGGCCCTGGACGCCGTATACCCGGCCCATATCGTCAGCACCTTTTCGGTAGGCATTGTTTAACCAGGCTTCATTTTCGTTGGCGTTTGCATCCCATGTTTTTGTGCCTAATGCACGAAAATCGGCGGCATTATCATAACCGCGGATATACCCTATAAATTCCGCAATCGCTGATTTCCAGTAACTTTTTCGTGTGGTAACCAGCGGTAACTCGTTATCGGCAACGTTATAGGTTAAGTCAGCATTGATCACTGTCAGGCATCGTTTACCGGTACGCTGGTTTTCAACCCAGTGACCCTGATCAATGATTCGCTGGCACAAATCCAGGTACTGTCTCATTAACGCTTAGCCTGCTTTTTATAAGCCAGTATCAGCAGGCCGATGCCGGCAATAATCATTGGCGTTGATAAAGCCTGGCCCTGACTCATCCAGTCGAAGGCGACAAAGCCCATGTGCGCATCCGGCTCTCTGAAAAACTCTGTGGTAAAACGAAAGCTGCCATAACACAATAAAAACAGGCCGGAGACGGCCATACGTGGCTTTTTGGCCGATGAAAAAAACCAGAGAATGAGAAATAATAACAAACCTTCAGTCAGCGCCTGATATAACGAGGAAGGGTGTCTTGGCAGCTGGTCAACATGCGGGTAGATGAAGGCCCAGGGCAAATCGGCATCGGCTACACGCCCCGGTAATTCGGCATTAATGAAGTTGCCCACTCTGCCGGCAAATAAACCCGGTGGTGCCAGCGGCAGCAGGAAGTCGGTAATGTCAAAATATTGTTTTTTATATTTTCGTGCAAACAGTATCAGTGCGGTCATCACACCCAGTGCGCCGCCGTGGAATGACATGCCGCCTTCCCAGACCTTGAACAAAATGGCCGGATTATCGAGAAAGGCTGAAAAATTATAAAACAGGATATAGCCGATACGTGCACCTAATATCAAGCCAACCGCTCCATAGAACACCAGGTCTTCTACCTGCTGTTTGCTCCAGCCAGAGCCCGGCTGTCTGGCTCTGTAGCTACCCAATATCCACATCAGAGCAAAGCCGGTGAGGTACATCAGGCCATACCAGTGAATCGTTACAGGCCCCAAACTAATAGCCACCGGATCTATCTCTGGATATACAATCATGTTTTAGTTCTTAGTCAAAAAAATGAGCGTTCAATTAAATCATATCTCAGTGCAAAACACATCTTTAACTGCTCGCTATTGAAGCGGCTGCCCGCTGTTAGGCAACGCATTACGGCCCGCTGTGTGCTGCCTCAGCGCTTTTAGTCAGCAGCGACAGCGCCTTTATCCCGCAGCGAATAAACCGTGTTGGCAGCCGTTAATGCACAGCGGTGTTGCGGGTACCAGCTTGAGCCGAGTTTCTGCTTTTTTAAAGCCTCAGCAACAAGACCAATCGGTTGCGTTCCCAGCACCTGATCCATATCCTTCTGCGCTTTTTCACGGGCCTTGAATAACGCCATTTGTATTCGGCTATAGACATTTACTGCGCCATCGCCGGAGGTCTCAATGGCCAGAAAGTGAGCGCTGGGGTATTTGCCTGTGACTAAGGCCTGCACCCCGTCCGATACCCCTGAAGAAGGCATGCAGCCAAAGGGTTTTACGCTCAGCACAAGATGCGATTTATTATATTTTACGGACTGTATTAACTTGCCGACTTCCATATGACCCTCGCCTCCGCGCAGCTCATTTGAATAAAACTCATGGCTATCATCAGCTAATGATTGCATCTCGGCGAGGTGATAATCATGCAGGCCGATTGCTTTTGCGTAGCGGTTAAACCAGAGCAGCATTATACGGTTAGCCAGTTTTAACAATATTAAATTTTTACGTAATGCAAGTTTCTTTTTCCAGCCCAGCTTGAGTTTTAGTTGCTGACGGATATCGTATATTTCTGTCCAGATAAGGTATAAGGTCCAGTTGGTTACCGGCTGAATATCCACTTCGGCGCCTTCTTTTTCAAGAAACCGCTGCAAATGATAATTGCCATCACCTTCTGTGGTCATGGCCCAGAACTCACCGATCACCGACACTTTTGGTTTTACCTGAAGCCGGTTAAGCGGTACCTGATCAAGCAGTTTTTTACCTGCCTTTAATGCTGGCATCACATTTTTTCTCGCCAATAACTGATCGACGATTAATTGCCTGCACTGCAAAAGCACCTGATCGGTTTGCCCCTTATTCTGCTCATAGGGGCGCATCCTGTAAGCCATAAGGTTTATCACGTCGCCCAGGATAATGGCTTTAAACAGGCTTCGAAAAAAGGCCATGTTAAAGTCCAGCCCCATGTCCTCACCACCTTGATGAACACTGCCGGTACTTTCAAACAGTATCACTCTGAAACCTTCGAAGCCGGCATCACGCAATGCTTTTCTGTACTCGGTGACATACAGGCCAAAACGGCAGGGACCACAGGCGCCTGCAGTGGAAAAAATATAATTGTCTATGATTGTTTGTGTATCAATACCCTCTTTGTCACGCAAATGTATCAGATACTTAACCAGGTTACCCACTGTAAAATACGTCGGATTGCATTGCCCGCGGTTGCCAAATTCTTTACCTATTTGCATCGCCGCATTATCAGGGCAGTCGAGCGCTTTGAATTTATAACCCATGCCTTCACACGCTGCCTGGATAAAAGCGTCCTGCATCAGGGTCAGGCCGCCAAATAAAACCGTTGTCGTATCACGTTGTTGTTTTGTGAATGCGGTCGGGTTTGCATCAAACCATTGTTCGCTTTGTCTGGGTTCAATATTTAAAATTGCCGACTGGTGTTGTTCATAACGCCTGACTTCTTTTTCAACGGCATCAAAATCAATTTGAAATACATTATTAGTTTTCATATTACTTTATCTCCCTGCCTTTGTTTTTTTTCCTGTGTATTGAAACCGGCAGCCTGCTGATTTTTCATCTTATTTAATTCGTCTTTGTTGTTTTCTGCCTGCGTTACGGCTACCTGCTGAGAAAAGTTTTTGTTAAACTGCACTGTTACTGATGTTTCATCAATCGCCACCACTTTTTCACTGAAGATATCATGCTTGTCAGCTGACTCCTGTAAATAGCGCTGGTACTGTTCATCAATCTGTTTCCATTTGTCCCTGTCGTCGTGCCTGAGTACGTCATCAAACTCTTTTATATGCTGCTGCAGCAGTTCAATTCGTTTTTTCTTAACCCTTTTTTCCAGTTCATTGACCTGCTTTAGCTGATCATTGAGCTTTTCCTGATATCTTTGCAGTGTGTACGCATAAGTCTTTACCCGGATTTTAATGCTGCCGCCCGGCTTGTTCGCATCGATATCATGCATGGCCATATACGGCGTTTTGCTGGTCGCCACAATCTGGTCAACAATGCCATAACTGGGAGCATCGTGTCCGCATTTGAAACTGGACAGGTCGAGTATTGCCACATTCGGGTGGCGTGCTGCAAATTTAGCCGCCCAGACTTTTTGTACAGAATTTACCGAATAATTTTCTGGCCAGACATCGGTTATATCAAACACATCTTTAATCAGGCCTTTTTCAATATCATGTTTGAAATAACGTGACAAGTAAGCGCTGTCTTTGGGTATCGACCTGATTGAAATTACCGGATAACCCAGTGACTGAAATTCTTCTAGAATTTCATGGTTTAAACCCGGATCGTTATGATAGGGACGGCCTAACATCAGCAGCACTATCGAGTTATTTTTTTCGGCCTCGGTCAGTATTTGCAGGCCGCGTCGTTGCAAATCAATATCAACAGTCTGCATTGCCTGCCAGGCTTTGAGACAGGCATTATTATTTTCTTCTTCCGTCAGTTTCAGCAGCGCTGACCAGGTCTCGTACAGCTGTTTTGCCAGCAAGGTTTTATCGGTAAAATCCAGAGCACGATCAAAATATTCAATCCGGTTCTGTTTGAAATAATCTTTTTCTTTTGTAAAGGCTGCATGTACTACTTTGGGCGTACCGGCAACAACCGGACACGTTGTCGAGTCTTCCATTTCCGAGGTGAAACTTTGTATTTTTGTAATGCATGGAAACCAGATCACGTTAAGTGCTTTTCGTTTGTGTTTTTTATACAGCAGGTGGTGTATATGTGCCAGTGACACCTTTGCCGGATAGCAGGGGTCGATGGATCCGTATTTACCACCTTCGTTCCACAGTTCTTCAGACGTCTGATCAGAAAATACGATGTTGCTTGCTGCCAGCCCCAGTTGTTCAAGGTAGGCCCGCATAAACGGTGCATTTGTATAATGATTTAAAACACGCGGAATACCCACACGAATACTCCTGCGCAGTAACCGGATGCTGTCAGTTTCGGCTGTGCGTTTTGCGCGGCCAAATAAAGCCAGCATGTTTTTAAGCTTTGCTGTTGCAATAAAACCCTGCTGCGGTTCTGTGCTCTCGTTGGTTTTACCCGCAGGGATGCGCCTGAATACCCGGCTGGCCTCGTAATCAACAAGATTAGGGTAATCTGCTTTTAGTTTTTTTCTATTCTTGTTCAGGCTAACCACCGCCTGCCTGGATTCAACCGTGCCTTTTTCGCAGGAAAAGCCCGCGATATAACGCGACACTTGTCCGTCAGGCGCTTCGGTATCAATAAAGGTTCTGGAACAGTTGTTTTCACAGAAGTTGCAGCGCGTTTCTTCATCGGTACGTGAACTGACTTTCAGGCCGATGGTTTCATCAATGCCGATAAAGCTTGAAAAGCCTCGCTGTTCTACTACACGTTTGGCTTCAATAGCCGCACCCATCGCGCCGGCTTCGCCACAATGAGGATGCACAATGACCTCGGCATCAGGTACCCGTTCTTTTATATAATCGACCTGGGCTTTTACTGCCGCCAGGTTGTACTGGGTGCCACCTTGTAATACAAATTTTCTGCCCAGTTCTGACATTCGCGGTATCTGTACCACGTATTGCCAGACATTTTTTGGTAATACGCGCGCCATGCCGGCAAACAGTTCTTCTTTACTGAATCCTTCTTTTTGAAAATTAACACGGTCCGTATCTAAAAACACGGCACAGCCATAGCTAAATTTTGGTGACAGTTCTGCTGTAAATGCAACCTCTGAAAAGGCCTCAACCTTAACACCGAACTGGTCAGCCATTGACTGCAACAACATGCCGTTGCCGGCTGAACACTGATTTGAAAGCCTGAAACTTTTTATCTGGCCGTGCTGCAGAAACAGCACTTTAATATCCTGCCCGCCTATATCACAGATAACATCGATATCATCGCCACAGGTTATTTTTGCACTCATCATATGGGCGACTGTTTCCACCACATTCACATCACAACGAGTCGATTTTTCTAACACATCTGCGGCATAGCCTGTGGCTCCAAAACCCAGTATCTCTAACTGACAACCCTGAGAGACTGCGTAGTTTTTAAGGCCCGCTAATAACTCTTTAGTGTCTTCAATCGGATTGCCTTTTGATAACTGATATTGTTTACAAATCAATTCGCCCTGTTGATCAATCATCACGGCTTTTGAACTGGTGGAACCGCCATCAAGGCCGATATAGGCTTTAATGGTACTGCCTTTGTCATAAGACCTGGGTTTAAACTGCGGCGTTTTGTATTTTTTCTGGAACTCTTGAAGTTCAGTTACTGTCGTATGCAAGCCTCGGTCAGCACTGCTGTTTAAATTGGATTTTCGGCCACTACAGATAAACTCTGACAGTCCAGAAAGGCCTTTGTATCGTGTTGTTTGCGACTGCTCTGTCGAGCCAAAAACAACGGCACCGTAAGCGGCATAATATTCCGCATTGTCAGGCACGATAATCAATTCACTTTCATCAATACCATCGGCAACCTGATAGCCTCTTTCTGCCCATGTTTGTGGTATTCGATATTTCCAGCACTGTTGCAGAAAAGGCAGGTAAGTATTGGGACCACCCAGCAGCAAGACCTTTTCCGTTAAGGTATTGCCGCGAGTTAAAACCGATAAATTCTGCATCACTATGGCATCGGCCAGTGAACACAGAACCTCTGATGACGGAATGCCTGACTTAATCAGATTGACAATATCTGTTTCAGCAAAGACACCACACTTTGCTGCGACATGATGAATTTTACCCGCATCAAATTTCAGGCTTGAAAGATGCTCACGCTTGATACCGACTTTTAATATACATTTATCTATCGTGGCACCGGTACCCGATGCGCATTTATCATTCATTGAGGTGATTATCTGGCGTTCACCTGTGCCTTCATTTTCTTTAAACAGAATAATCTTTGCATCTTGTCCGCCGAGCTCAATCACACTGCTGACATCAGGGTGTTTTTTCTCCACCGCCAGCGCAACGGCGTTTACTTCCTGCACAAAACGCGCACCAATAACATCAATCAGAGGGCCGGCACCTGAACCGGTTATGAAGGCTTTAATATCGCTATCAGAAAGCTGCGGGTATGTCTGATGAATAGCGGATAATAGTTCGAGTACTTTTTCGGCCTGTCTGGTTTCATGGCGCTCGTAGCGTGACCAGAGGATTTCCATTGTTGCCATGTCAACCACTACACATTTAGCCGTGGTTGAGCCAACATCGATACCTATGCTTATAGACGTATTCATCGTTACAAATATATCAATAACTTTTCTGAATAAGGGGGTGTTAAAGACTAAACGATTTTCTGCTTAATATATAGGTATTTTTACAAAGCCGTGAGCGCTGCGTCATATCAGTATTTTGTTAATCACTTATGTACAAACACTTAGAAAAGCTGTGGATAATCGCCAGTCCGCTTTTGCTTTGCCTGCAGCCGCTTGCATTTTACTTGCCGGAATGCGTGCTCTCGCTGTGGAAATATTTGTACCGGAACAGCCCGTCACCGCCATGACAATCTGCACAGACGATATTCTGGCTATCATTATTCCTCAGGAAACTTGTCATAACATTTCCCTCATCATTATTTTTTGACGATGCCTTGTTATGAAAAGCCTGCCACTGATGCGGGTTATGGCAGCTTGCGCAGGTAATACTGCCGTATGCAGTTTGTTTTCCCTCTTCATTAAAGGCCCGGATATCCGGTATTGTTTTACCCTTGTGAATCGCTTGCCTTAATTCGGTGGACCAGATTTTAACGTCTTTTGGATGCCGGCCCTGTTTAGGGTCTTTATTCGCCGCCATTTTTTTCTCATCATGACAACTACGGCAGCGCTGCTCAACCGCATCCTGCCCCTTGCCTAAAGGTTGCGCCCACAAATATAACGCCGACTCTCCCTGGTGGGGTACGTGACACTGACCACACAGCCCGGATACGTCTCGTTTCTGCTTTAATGTATTGACAGATTTTTTATCAAAGTCATGATCCGTGCCGATAATCATTTTTTTATCCTCATGACAGCGTATACAGAGATCACTGTCTGCATGCGCGGCTATCCTTAAAAAGCTGTTTGAAGCATCGCCTTCTTCATCCAGCAAGGGCGGACTTCTGCTCATTTTATCGTCCGGGTTCCACTGATGCGCATTATGACAACTTGCACAGTCAAGCCTGTCAGCGTCAGCTGATTGATCACCCTTGCTGTCAAAAAGCGGTAATTCTTTATGCCGTGTCATCTCACCGATATTGACTCCAAGCGGATGGTTATGGCCAGTGGTTAATTTCTTGCCGGCGATTTCATTTTCCTGATGACAACTCATGCACAGTTTAGCCACCGGGGTTTTTGCCTTGCCCAATGGCCGAGACCAGAGTGCGTTCGGCCCCGCGTTATGCGGCTGATGACAATGCAGACAGGCGCCCTGCACATTGCCTGATGAATTTGCAGCAGGTAACTCATCATCTTCTACAGCAGACTGATTGTGTTTCAGCTCCGTCTCAGATAAGTCATGTTTACTTAACAGTACTGTTTTTTTATCAACATGGCAGTTAAGGCAAAGCTGGCTGCTGCCGCTGTCTGCTATTCTTAGAAAACTGTTATTGGCATCGCCCTCGACTTTTGTAATATCGATATCATCGTCAGCGACTTTTTTCTTTACTGTCCAGTTATGTGGATCATGACAGGTACCACAACCGACACGGCCGTCGTTATCAGCGGGCAGGCCTTTTTTATCATAGAGCGGTAAAAACGTCAGCTGGCTGCTGTCTTTGGACTGGCTGTTTTTATTGTCCTGTATTATCTGCCATTTGCCGTGTTCAGTATGTATACCCAGTCGTTTCATATCGACATTTACCGGGTGAGTATGTTTGCCCAGTGTTTTGTCTTTGGCCAGCCCGTTTTCATTATGGCAGCCCAGGCATGCGATATAGCCAGTGCCGTTGCCGGATAATTTATCCCGCGCCCAGAGTTTACTGCCATTGGCGTTATGTACCAGATGGCAGGCAGCACATATTCCTGACTCATCTACATTTTGACCCAATGCATTTTCTGCATCCGGCGCGGTTAAGCGTAAATCATGTTTACTGTCCGTTACATTCCACTTTTCTTTATGGCAGGTTTTACAAAGCGGCGCGTCGGCACTGTTTGCAATTCTTAAAAAGCGGTTGCTACTATCACCCTTATCGCCTGGCTCGGCTTTATTATGTTTATCATTCGGGTCCCACTGATGGGGGTCATGACAGCTGGCACAGCTTACCTTGCCCTGTATCACATCCTGCCATTTAACTCCTTCTTCACTGAAGGTTGGTAGCGGCACTTTACGCCCCAGGCGTTTTACATCGACACCAACGGGGTGGCTAAATTCACCGACAGTGTGCTTGTCAGCCAGCCCGTTTTTATCATGACAACTCAGGCACAGTGCCGCCATCGGTTCCAGATTTTTATCAATTGCCCGCGCCCACATTTTTGGCCCTTCGCCTTTATGTGGAAGATGACAGGCACTGCAGGCACCGGCCTCTTTTACTGTTTGATCACGAATGTTTTTAGCCTCTTCATCAACCAGCGTCATATCATGTTTACTGTCTAACAGCGTTTTTTTATCTGTGTGACAACTCTGGCATAAAATGCCGTTTTCGTTTTTCTGCAGCAGCAATCCCTGGCTGGTTTTTGCATTATGCGGCCGATGACAGGTTTGACAGATGACTTCACCATTAACACCCTGTTTGGCCCCGGCTTTAATTAATTGCTCAGCTATTTTTGCTTTTTTTGGTATAACGTTGACAGGATGCGTCTTCAAATGTGCCGCATCGGCCATCGACTCTCCGTAGCGGTCATCGTGGCACTGGCCACATAATTCAGATTTTTTATTTTCGACTAGCAGTAATTTTTTATTTGGTGAGACATGGGCTTTATGGCATGACTGACAAATGACTTCTTTTTTGCGGCCAAATTTTGCCCCTGCCTGCAACAGGCCTTCGGGCTTATGATGGACTTTTTTTAAAACCGGATGAAAACCTTTTTTTGCACCTTTTGTTTTTTCCGTATGACATGCCATGCACAGCTGGCCATCAACATCACGCACTCGCATGAAAGCCGGTGATTCTTTATCGTCCCAGTCAACGCCGTGTGCGGTATGACAGGTGCCACAATACATTCGGCCGTCGTCATTCAGCGGAAACAGGTTCTTGCCATCTTCAATAGGAATGTTGATTTTTGCTGACGGCTTTTGCCCCACCGGATGAGCATGTTTACCGCTCTGCCACAGTGAACGCGAGTCCAGCACAAAACCATCATGACAGGAGAAACACATATCCTCTGTGCTGGCGACATCCTGCCTGCCGGTTTTAACAACGGGCTTGGGCTCATACGGCACCAGGGTTTGCACTTGCTCCCGCTTGAATGCTTTCAGCCACATGATATGGCAGGTTGCACATTCACGGTTCTCAGAAGGTAGGCGCGGGGCAGACTGCAATGGCTGCGACGCTATTAGAGCAGTCAATAATACAAGCAGTCTGACGAATCGGCTCAGCATGCTCAGAACACCTATGGATTCACATTGAATACACTGATGCGGTGGTTCCGCATTTCAGCAATATACAACCGGTTATCATCATCAAAGCTCATGCCCACCGGGGTATACAATGGTTGAGATGGCGGCATCTCCAGTACATATTTTAATTTTCCTATGTCTGAAAATACCTGCACCACGTTCATATAACTGTCGGAAATATAGATATTGCCGTTTTTATCAACAGCAACACCTTTAGGCCGGAAAACCTGGCCGGGTTCTACGCCCCAGTCAGATATCTGTATCGAATAGTCACCGTTTTTTTCAAACACCTGGACTCTGGAATTTAACACATCAACGGCAGCAACACGGCCGTCCTTTAAATGTGCAAGTGTTGCAGGGTACCTGAAGTCTCCTTCGTTAGTGCCGTTACCGCCCCATTTGCGCTTTAATTTTCCGTTTAGGGAGAACACCATTATTTTGTGGTTATCATTACCCGTGACGAAAATTTCTTCATTTTTTTCATCAACCAGCACATCGATCGGCCGGATCAGATATCGCCCGCTCTTTACTTTAAACAGGCGGATAAATTCGCCTTCCGCATTAAAGACCTGGATACGTTTATTCCCCGTATCGGCAACATAGACATGGCCGTTATCAGCAACATCTATTCCAACCGGGCTATTTAGCCTGTGCTTGGCTTTGCCGTGCTGGCCAAAACTGAACTGAAAAACGCCCTGCCTGTCAAACGCCACCACTCTATGATGGCCGCCATCAACCACATACACATACTCTGACGATACGGCCACGTCACTCGGTAACAAAAGAGCATTGTTAAGTGATGGTTTTATCTCCTGCAGCAAAACTACTTGCCGCTTCGCCAGGGTTTCAGCACAGGCAAGCGTCACCGCACCGACACTGAGAAACGCTGCGAGTATTATTTTAAGATAGCGTGAAGTATTATGCATATCAGTATGGCCGCTTAAGTATGCATTCACAGAGTTTGATGTCCCACCCGCAGAAGCAACCACAAGGCAATCCTTTAAACCAGATGAAGAGCGAATTTATTCGGCTTCCTCTTCAGCTGTATTTCGTCTGATCAACTTCGGCATGTAGAATTTTTTATACTTTTCGACAACACCGATGAGATTCATGTTTGTTAAATCTGAAATACGCCGCTCTGAAAAACCCAGCTCTCTGAATGGCAACAGACTTTCGTTCTCCTGGGTATGGCAGCGGGAACAGAAACGCCCCTTCGGCATGACAATTCTGTGAAAGCGTTTCTTAAGCGCTTCCTTATCACGGTCATTCAACTTCTCTTTTACTTTTAGAAACTGCTGCACATCCGGATCATCTTCTGTCACTTCTAGCAGCTCTTCCTTGCCAGACTGTCCGGAATAAACCACAATCTTGGAATAGAGGTCATCTGTGTCCTGCAAATATCCGCTTTTGATGTTGATATCCGTACCAAAGGGTTTGCCTTTAACTTCAATACCTGAATAATTCAGCCATTTAAAGCGATAGAATTTTTCCGGCACTTTCTCTTCATTAACATGACAGGTCATACAACCAACAAACTGTGTATGCATATTCATTAATGTTCGAATCATTGGTTCTTTTGAATGTGGATAGTCGCCATGACACTGGAAACACACAGGCTTTTTACCCATATTTACTTTATCTTCTTTTAGCTCGTGATGAAAATGTCTTTTCTTTTCAGTAAAACGGTCTAGCCTTAACGTTTGCAGAATCTCGGGTTTCTTTTCTTCTTCATCTTTAAACAAGCCGGCATGTGAGCCTAATGCAACAAAGACCTCGAACATAAGAATTAAAATAATACAGCCAAGAATAAATGCCGTAAGAAACGAAATCACCGGGTGCCCGCGACGCATACCAGAAATACTAAACGGGTCCTGAGCAAACTCGCCAGGAATTTTTGCCTTATGATCGATCAACACCACTAACGCCACACCCAGCAGCATAAACAACAATACCGTGAGGATGATATAGGTCGTTAGTTGATCACTAAAGTCATGCATCTTGTGTCACCCAATCAATACTCGGTTAACAATAAATAAATTGTGAAAAACCCAAATAACGTCCAGAAAAAAATAATGCCAAGCGTGGTGTAAGCAAATAGCTTTTGTATGGTTGTCATTTTTTTTATCATGATTCGCTCTTGCTTTCCGTCATTTTTTCATCGATAAATTTATCTTCATAAACACCTGATAGTTCGCGTGCATCTTCCATATCAAGTAAATACTCTCGTTCGGATTTGATTTCCACCAGGTTTCTCAGGTACTCGAGGAAATGCTCTTCTATCTGGTGCTCTCTGGTAATTTTTCCGGTCAAAAAAGTCCACTGCATCGGAAAGCGACCCGGCGCAAGGTGCACGTTATACCAGTGCCAGAAGGCTATCACCAGTAATGCCAGCAATGCCTCATGCGGATGTGACAGGCGCATCATTTCCTGAAAATATGATGCGTAGCCCGCGGGTAAAATCGTGGCCCAGAATTCAGGGAACAAAAATGAAGAGCCGGATATTATCATTACCAGGTTACCGAACGCTGCGGCAAAATAATGAATTTTCTGTTTGTACATGAACTTGTCCATTTCCGGCCGCTGATCTCTTTTACCCGCGTGGTACAACATGTCATCTTTAAAATCACGCACATCCTTAAAGGTTGGTATCAGGGTGCGCTGCAGTATAAAGCGACCGCCTATAATATCCCTTAACACCAGCCAGAAAAGATAAACAACATGGTATACCATGCTAAACACCATCACGCTGGCCAGGGTGCGGTGAATAATACGTGATACATCAACACCACCAACAAAGTTATTTAATGGTGTCGCCCAAAAATGATCCAGAAAAGCGATCGGCAACCCTGTGAATGCCAATGTCAGGAAGGTGACAAATGTGAGCATGTGTTGAAGGCGAATATGAATATCATATCGCGGCAGGTCACCGATCGGGTTGGAGACAACATTTTTATACAGCAATACCCTGTCCTCAGGCATGCTGTCAATTACCAGCTCTATCTGCTGTCGCTCAGCATCGCTGACCTTATTCATACGCATGGATGATTCAAGTACTGCCCGTGCTTCGGCCGATAAATTCATGTTTCAATATTCCTGTTGTTCATATCTTGTTTGCGCCGGCTCATCACTCGACCCGATCTCTTCCACGTTTTGATTTACGCCACCATGATGATCCCTTATGCAGGTGCCAGCCTATACCATCACGTCTGCGGCCGATGGTTTCAAACGCCGCCAGGCCTACTAATAGCACCAGCACTACATCACCGATCCAGCCGTAAATCAGATTAGAATAATATCGGAAGTTATTATTTTCAGATTCAGAAACCGGCGTTGGGTGTGGATCAAGCTGGGCGTATTTTTCATCCGCACGGGTATGGCAGCGCTGACAGGTTTTGGTCACATTATCTTTGTGCACGGATGATTTGGCATCCCGGGAAGGGCGAATATCATGCACGTTCATATAATAATTATCATTATCCGCATGGCAGTCGAGACAGCTTGCCGCTTTTGTAAAACCATATTTAACGACTTTACCATGAAAACTTTGCTGGTATGATTCTGCAGCAAACGGGTATTTCTTACCTAATTCTCTGCCATCTTTCTCTGCCTCTTTCATGTGGCGCTCTATCAAACGCTTATCCCCATGACAACTGGAACAAAGCTCCATCACTTCTTTTGGTGAACGTTTGACTTCTTTGATTCTTCTGCTGGTATGTTTGTACCAGTTGGTCACAAACTTTTCATCCTCGTGACAGATAACACAGCGCTGCGTGATTCTGGGTGGTGGCCCCTGCTCTTCTGCCGGGTTATAAATCGGGTTGGTATGACAGGTTACACAATAGGGTTTGTCTTTATCGTGGCCTTGCGCGTCTTTTTCACGGCCATGTGCACTGCCTTTGTATTTATCATAAATCGATTTATGGCTGAATTTTTTTCCGGTTGCCGGGTTTTTGATTGAATGACACTCACTGTTACAGGTTACACCCGTCTTGACTTCACGGTGTGGCAGCTCTTTAATATAGGAGTGGCAGTCTTTACAGGGAACATTTCTGTGCACAGTAGAGCCGAAGACATGTGGCATAACATAATATGATCGCCTGGCTCCGTCTTCTGTAATGCGTCCCATTTTTGGATATTTGTGACAAAGCAGGCAGCCTTCGTCATCTTCAAACGCATAGGCAACACCCTGACTGATACTCAGCAGTACTGTTAAGGTTAGCAAATATATTTTCAGCTTCTGACATTCCATTATTTTTATTTTTCTTATTCTCAACTTACTGTTGATCAGATTAAAATCTATCATGTTTTCATATATTGATACACGTCAAAACAACAACTTAAATATGAAATCAAAGCTACTTTGTGTGACAAATAATACATAAAGGCTTTGAACGCAACTTTTTATCGCTGCCGGCTCCGTATGCTGCTGCCGGATTTTTGATTATACCCTTGGCATGCGGATTATGACAGGTAGCACAAAACACCCTGCCAGTACCGGGCTCCAGGGGCATGAGTATGCCTTTTTCTTCTAGAGCCTCTTCCATATTCGCGAGTACTTGTTCAGACGGTTTTACCAGATGATTCGGCCCCTTCTTATTTTTAAAAAAACTGAACTGGCCGCCTGGATGGGGTTTCCACTGATGACATCCCCAGCACATTGATTCTGTGTTTTTCTTCGCATGGAAGCCAACCTCATCAATACTTCTCGCCTCTTGCAAATCATCAAGTGAACCCGAGTGACAGACCCGACATTTTTGTGTTTCGATTTCACCGCTTGCATTTATCTGCTGGTGTGGATTAAAGCGCTGGTAGCTTTCAGCTGAATGGCACTGCTCGCACAGGCCATGCCGTTTTATGTAGGGTCCGCCACGGAAGGCTTTTGGGTTCTCATGTTTCTGACGGCTTTGCAGTTTGCACTGCAAGGTTATGTCGTGACATGTCAGACAGCCTATCTTGCCATCATTGTGTTCGACGATATTTTTCATAACAGGCTTCATCTGCTGCAATCTTTTAGCTGAGGGTTTGATAGCAGATGGATGAATATAACTGTGCTGAATGCCTGCACTATGGCAATTCAAACAAAACTGATCGGCTTTAGCACCAGAACGAAGATTGTGTTTAGAGGCACGAGGCTGTGTTTCAGTATGACAGGCCTGGCAACTGTCCTCTTGCCAATGCGGATCAGGTATCTCTGATTTATCGATTTTCCCTGACGTTACTAATGCCGGTATCTCCGGCACGCGACCGATTAGGCTCTGCACTAATTTTTTATGCTCAAGCACTTTCTTTTGCTCAATTAATCGTAATTTTTCTTCTTCTGTTATTGGTGTTTTTACTTTAGCTTTTACGCCAGCCGCAGAATTTTCAAGCGCATACGCTGCCGGCAGACACAATAATGACAGCGTTACAACAGCGATAAAAAATCTGGTTACATGCATACAGCTGGCGGCTACATGCCGCCACCTCCGCCGCCGCCACCACCACCACCGCCACCCATCATGCAGCTGGCAGCACCTGACGCACTGTCATAGGTACAGGGGTCATGGTTGCGGTTATGGCAGGTTAGATAACAGCCGCCACTACCTGCGCCTGATGAATTGGAATAATGCTCCAGCCGTCCCGATGAACTGGCAGAGACCACGTCTTTGTCAAAATTAATTAACTTCGGTTGCTGGCTGCCGTGCGGGTCATGACAGACATTGCACGGTGTATCGAGGTTGCCGCCACCCATGCCTCCCGTACCGTTAATATGAAAGCTGTGGCGCGGAAAAGAATCATTACCGAGGATGCTGCTGCGGTCATGGCATTTATAACACAGCGCATAGCTGGAGGCACTTTCATTGGTCGGGTCTTGTGTCAGGTACTGCCTGGCTAACAGTGGCGCATAGGTCGAGCCGTGCGGTCCGTTAGGGCCGTTGCTATCATTATTGTTATGGCAATCCAGACAACTGATTCGACTGTTTGTATTGTACGGCGCCATTAAACTCGGCACAAAACTATTGCGGCCGGTGCCTGCCACTGGATGATACGAGGCTTTGCTGGTACTAAACTCTGCACGTACATTGTTCTCATTGAACTGTCTGTTTGTTCTTTGTGGCGGTTTACCCGAACTGTCACCATGACAGCGATAACACAATTGATATGGCGCACTGACCTGACTCACCGTGCTACCGGACTGACTGATGCCTTTAACACCTGCCAGTGGATTTGAAGCATTCGCTGCATGTGGATTATGGCAATCGATGCATTCAACGTGTCGTGAATTGACCACTACCGACTCATTTGGTTTATGTACAGCCGTGCTATTCATTATCGGGTGTCTGGAAAACTTGTTAAATTCACTGCGAATATTCTTCGTTGCAACATTGCCATTATGACAGGCATAACAATTATCTTCTTCAGCCGAGTATTTCAATATCCTTTCATTGCCCGCAGCATTATGTGGCGTATGGCAGTTTTCACAGGCATTTTTTGAGACCGTGGTTTCCGAAGTTGTCGGCCAGGGGTCGGGTGACTGACCGTTCCAGGATTTATTCGACGTACTGTGGGCGGTATTATTCCAGTGCTGTTTCTGATGACAGGTTTTGCACAGTGCTGATGCCACATTAGCCATCACCAGAAATTTGCCATTTGAATCATCATGCGGGTCGTGACAGCTGGTACATTGCATCTGGCCTGACTTATCCAGCTTAACCAGACCCGTCAGGTTAGAGGGGTTAATTAACTCACCCCGCTGATTGGCAAGATTATTATTAAATACAAATGAGATGGGGTGATCATCCGACAAGTCAGTGCCTAAGCGACTTGCTCCCTGTGGCACAGTAGAACTACCGGACATTGAAATCGGATCAGGCTGACTTAATATTTCACCAATCGCAATCGTGCCATCATGACAGCTCAAACATAACAAAGAGGCACCGGTGGGTTGACCCGGTGACGCGACTATCGATGAACTGCTATACGGCGTATAGTTGCTGCCGGGTGTCGACCTGTTCCATAACGGCGACGCCGGCACCGAGCTGTGAGGGGTATGACAAAAAATGCAAACCTGCTGCTCACTGCTTGCCTTTATTGAACCGGGACCACTGGAAGAAAGATTATGTTTGGTCGTTAATACACCGGCATAGGCCAGCGTCCAGAAAGATGACAATATCAT
>JAOUKT010000026.1 GCA_029882395.1 Gammaproteobacteria bacterium | reverse complement strand
AACGAGTCATCATCTAATGCCGCAACGATTAACAGTATACAGTCTGCACCCATGGCTCGTGCTTCCAGCACCTGATAGGGATCGATAATAAAATCTTTTCTGATAACAGGCAGGTCACAGGCGGCTCGTGCTTCGATCAAATAATCAGTGCAGCCCTGAAAATAATCTTCATCCGTTAATATCGACAAACAGGCAGCGCCGTGCTTAGCGTAGCTTTTTGCAATCTCTGCCGGTACAAAATTTTCACGCATCACACCCTTGCTGGGTGAAGCCTTTTTTATTTCGGCAATCACCGCCGCGTCGCCGGCCGCAATTTTGTTGCGCATACTCTGTATAAAGCCGCGTGGCGCCGGTGCTTTTTTGGCACGTTCAGCCAGTTCATCCATGCTCACTTTCAGACTACGCTCGCTATTCTCTTCCGCTTTTCGCTGCAGAATCTCAATCAGAATATCAGATTGTGACATGATAATTACCTGCCTGTTATTGGATTAATAGTATTGACCACTATTGATTACTTAACTCGATTAATTCGGCGAGTTTATTTTTAGCTTCACCGGAAGCAATGACTTCCTGTGCCCGCGCCACACCTTCCGCCAGTGTTGTTGCCAGCCCGGCAACATAAATTGCAGCGCCGGCATTAAGGCAGACGACATCTTTCGCCGGACCCTCTTTATTATCCATTACAGACTTTATTATTTTCAGGCTGTCTTCTGCATCTTTTGCACGCACCGACTCCAGTCCAACACGCTTCATATTAAAGTCTTCTGGTTTTACGCTATAGGTTTTTATGTCACCATTTTTCAGCTCAGCGATGAGGGTTTCGCTGCCTATGCTGATTTCATCGAGGCCGTCCTCTGCGTGTACAACAAGAACATGATGGCTGCCGAGGTTTTTCAGGACCTGTGCCAGTGGCTCAACCCAGTCCCTGTCAAACACACCCAGGACCTGGTTAGGCGCTCCGGCCGGGTTTGTTAAAGGCCCCAATACATTAAAGATTGTGCGCACGGCCATTTCTTTTCGCGGGCCGATGGCGTGTTTCATGGCGCTATGGTGTGCCGGCGCAAACATGAAACCAACGCCGATCGTATTCACGCAGGTGGCAACCTGTTCTGGTGTCACGTTGAGATTGACGCCGGCAGCCTCTAAAACATCGGCGCTGCCGGATTTACTGCTGATAGACCGGTTGCCGTGTTTGGCCACCCGGCCGCCAGCGGCCGCCACCACAAACGCACTGGCGGTTGAAATATTAAATGAACCGGAGGCGTCTCCGCCGGTACCGCAGGTATCAACCAGGTGCTCTTTATTGACATCAACTTTACTTGCCAGCTCGCGCATCACCGATGCCGCTGCGGTAACCTCATCCACGGTCTCGCCTTTCATACGCAGCCCAATCAGGAAGCCGCCAATCTGTGCCTGGGTCGCTTCACCGGTCATAATGGTGCGCATCACAGCTGACATTTCTTCGACAGATAAATCTTTACGTTCAGTAACGGCCTTAATGGCTGCTGGCATATCCATAATCTACGACCCTTTTCTTTTTATTCTGGATTTGATTGAATTGATCAGTGATTGTCGCGCTCTGTCGATGCACGGTCAAGCCGGTTTGTGCTTCTTTAACGCCGATTCGCCGATATAAAACACCCATATAAACAGCAATAAGCCGAGCAGGTGAAAGCCCAGCATCGACTCGGCCAGCCCGCCGATACTATTAAACACCAGTGGTGCGACCATACCGGCAACCAGCGCATTGACACCCATGTGCATAAATCCCTGCAATGATGAAGCCAGACCTCTGTTATCTGGCAGCTGATCGATTCCCAGCACGGTCAGTGCCGGCATTGTCAGCGCCATGCCAACCGCATAAAACACAACTGGCGCGATCACATTTAACGCGTTTACTGACAGGTAATAAGCCTGAAGCATGTTTAATAATGACGCCAGCAACATGATTGCCGAACCGATCAGAATGATCATCGCTGCCGGGTAATAACCCGATAAGCGGGCAGATGCATAGGAGCCAGCCATAATGCCGATGACGATCGGCACAAACATAATATAAAAATCATCAGCCGCATAACCTAAGTGTGTAAACAACAGCTGGGGCGAGGACATGATGTAAATAAAAAAGCCTGCAAAATTAAAGGCAACGATTAACGCCAGTGCTGTAAATCGCACATGGGTTATGGCGTGCATATAATTTCTAATTAA
Source organism: Gammaproteobacteria bacterium (assembly GCA_029882395.1). Lineage (GTDB taxonomy): Bacteria > Pseudomonadota > Gammaproteobacteria > SZUA-229 > SZUA-229 > JAUVDT01. The sequence continues at coordinate 38,503 of JAOUKT010000026.1, read as the reverse complement.
TGTCAGCGGGTGCATCGAGTGGCGCTGCTCTGGTGGCAGGGTTTCCGGCAAATACAATGCCACCAAAAAAAATACCAGCAGCCCCAGTAGCATTAAAAATATAAAAATATAACGCCAGCCCAGCGTGACTTCGAGCATGCCACCAACAACCGGCGCTATCGCCGGCGCCATCGCAAAAAACAGCATCACATTCGACATCATGCGCTGCGCTTCCGCACCACTGTATAAATCCCTGACCACAGCACGCCCAATAACAATGCCAACGCTGGCAGCTACGCCCTGAACCAGCCGCAGCCATAGAAACGTATCGATATCATTTACTTGTGAGCAGGCATAAGACGTCGCCGAATAAACCAGCAAGGCCAGCAATGTCATCGCGCGCCGGCCTAATGCATCGGAGAGAGATCCGCTGAACAGCGTCATGATGGCAAAACCCAGCATGTACATACTCAGGCTTTGCTGCATTTGCACAGTAGAGGCGTTTAATTCACTGGCGACACTTGGAAATGAAGGCAAATAGGTATCAATACTAAAGGGAGCAATCGTCGACAGACTGGCAAGAATGATCGTTAACAGTATAACGGGGGTGTTTTTATTTGCTGTCACATGGTTCCCGGTGATCTGTAAAAAACAAATAGCTGGCGCCGTGGCGAGGCGTCTGCTGAGTTGTGTTATTCGCTGTATTTGAATAGCCAAGCGGTTAAAGAGCCTGACTGTATCGGTCGCAAGGTCGTTACATTACATTTCTAAAAAATTTTTCAGCAAATCATGGCCATGCTGGGTGAGGATGGATTCCGGGTGAAACTGCACGCCTTCTATTGGCAGTTCTTTATGACGCACGCCCATTATTTCGTCCAGTTCACCGTTTTCATTCTCTGTCCATGCGGTGATTTGCAGGCAGTCTGGCAGTGATTCTTTTTCTATCACCAGCGAATGGTATCGCGTGGCCTGGTAAGGATTCGTCAGGCCTTTGAACACACCCTCATTATTGTGATGCATCATTGAGGTTTTACCGTGCATGATTTTTTTAGCATGAATAATTTTGCCACCAAAAACCTGACCGATAGCCTGGTGGCCAAGGCAAACACCGAGCATAGGCAGTTTGCCCGCAAAGTGTTCGATTGCCTGCATCGAAATACCCGCCTCATTCGGCGTGCAAGGCCCAGGCGAAATCATAATGCGCTCGGGCTTCAGGCTTTCGATTTCTTCAATTGTTATCTGGTCGTTACGGTGCACGGCTACTTCCGCGCCCAGCTCTCCCAGGTATTGCACCAGGTTAAAAGTGAATGAATCATAATTGTCGATCATTAATACCATGCCAATCTACCTTAAAGCATTACTCTGTCATGCGTTCGATTTTTTCTTGCAGCCGTTGTAAAGCCAGCTGTGTCGTTTTTAATTCATCTAATATGTCATCTTTACCAACAGGCCCCTGTAATTCTTTCAGCTGTTCCTGCTTGGCTTCATCCAGATTATTTAATACTACCGCAATAAACAGGTTGATGATAACAAAGGTACCCATGACTACAAAGCTGACAAAATAAATCCAGCTATAGCTGTTCATTTCCATTGCGGTATACATCAGATCCGTCCAGTCTTCCAGCGTCACGACACGGAACAGGCTCAGCAAGGAAATACCTAAGCTGCCCCAGTGCTGCGGATCATGTGTCGCAAACAGGTGGTAACCCGCCACCCCGTACATATAAAAAATCACACCCATCAGCATAATGACATGGCTCATACCGGGTAAAGAACGTATCAATGTTGAAACGATCAAACGCAGTTCAGGGATGGTCGATATTAAACGCATGACCCGTAATAAACGCGCGAGACGCGCCACCATCGCCAGCTCGCCTGTCGCTGGCAGCAGCGATAATACAATCACCGAAAAATCAAACAGGTTCCAGCCATCTTTGAAATACAGGCTCAGCCGCGGCATCACCGCCAGCATTTTGAGCAAGGCTTCGAGAATAAACAGCGCTAAAATAACACCACTACTGAACTCCAGCTGCTGGCCATACAGCCGCATTATGTCAGGTGATGTTTCGAGGCCAAGAATCACGGCATTAATTAATATTAAGGCAATAATTGAATAATCAAAAAAAGCGTGATTGACCACGCGTTGTGCAAATAATTTCATAAATTCAAAATCACTAGAAAAATAAGAGGTTAACGAAGATTGCTATCGATGAGATCCATCAAGTCCGGCTTCGGCTAATGCCACGGCGCGGAAAACAGCGCGGCCTTTATTCATGGTTTCCGCCCATTCATTCTCAGGCACCGAATCATAAACGATTCCGGCTCCTGCCTGGATATGTAATACCCCGTCCTTAATCACGGCTGTGCGAATCGCAATGGCTGTATCCATATTGCCGTTCCAGGACAGATAACCCACCGCGCCGGAGTATATGCCGCGCTTCACAGGTTCCATTTCGTTGATGATTTCCATCGCCCGGATTTTTGGTGCCCCGCTTACCGTTCCTGCCGGAAAGGTTGCACGCAACACATCCATTGCAGACATGCCTTTTTTCAGTTTGCCCGTTACATTCGAGACAATATGCATGACATGTGAGTATCGTTCGATTGTCATCTTATCGGTCAGCTTGACCGTGCCGATCTCGCTGACGCGACCGGCATCATTGCGTCCCAGATCAATTAACATTAAATGTTCAGCTAACTCTTTCGGGTCAGCTAATAAATCTTTTTCTAAAGCGATATCTTCTGTTTCATCTTTGCCACGAGGCCGGGTGCCGGCAATTGGCCGCACCGTGACTTCATCGTCTTCCAGGCGCACCAGAATTTCAGGCGATGAACCGACCACATGGTGATCACCCAGATCCAGATAATACATATAAGGGGATGGATTTAAACTACGCAATGCGCGGTATAAGTCCAGTGGTTTGGCCGAAAAAGCGATCGACATGCGTTGTGATAAAACAACCTGCATGACATCGCCATCAATTATGTACTCACGCGCTTTGGCAACCGCATCTTTATAACCTTGCTCAGTAAAACCTGAAACAAAATCTTCCTCTTTGATTTTTTTACTCCGCGAGGCCGGTGTATAACTTGGCGAGGAAAAGTGTAACGCATGCTCCAGCGCTTTCAGCCGTGCCTGGCCTTTTATATAGGCATCGTCTTCGCTGACATCAACATAAACAATAATTTTTAGTTTGCCCGACAGGTTATCAAACACCACGACTTCTTCAGACAACATCAACAGAATATCCGGCGTACCCAGGGCATCCGGTTTGTTTGAGTTTGCCAGCCGCGGCTCGATATAAGCCACGGTTTCATAGCCAAAATAACCCACGAGGCCACCACTGAAACGCGAAATATCGCCCAGATCATAGGCCTTGAACTGTTGCTGGTAGCTTTCGATCCAGCCCAACGGGTCATCTGACTGAATGCATTCAACCACTGTGCCGTCGGTAACCGTTTCAATTTTCTGGCCTGTTATTTTTACAACCGTGCGGCAGGGTAAACCGATAAATGAATAGCGTCCCCATTTTTCTCCGCCCTGCACCGACTCAAACAAATAAGTATAGGGGCCGTTTGCCAGCTTTAAATAGGTGCTTAAAGGGGTATCAAGGTCTGCCAGCACTTCTTTCACTAAAGGAATACGGCGATAATTTTGCTGCTGCAGGTTTTGAAACTCTTGAGGAGTCATTGTTATTTCTCTTTAAATTTTATGCAAACGAAAGTGGACGGTGCGGATTTCGCTTCACCATCGTTCTTTAAAGGAACACTGACTTTGTTGTTGAGTTAAGAGTTTCATAGTGTGTTTATATCATAAAATAGCTTTTGCTTAACAGCCTATTTAAAGGCAATTTGCCACAGGCTCCACTGAGAACACGGCGCTTAATTATAAAAGCAATTTTCCCAGTTAGCTCTGTGTCCCCCGCTGCTGACATCTATTTCCAGTCGATAATGGTTTTAATCTCGTCCATGCGGTCAACCACCGCATCCGGCTTGTAGTCGCGGATGTCTTCACCGTGGTTATAACCGTAGCTCATGCAAATGATATTAAAGTCAGCTGCGCGAGCCGCCTTGACGTCGCTCATTGAGTCACCCAGCATCAGTGAATTTTCAGGCGCAACGCCTAATTCTCTTGCTGCATGTAATAACGGCTCCGGGTCCGGTTTCTTTTTCGTCAGCGTATCACCACAGACTATGATTTCAAAATCATCTTTGATGCCCAGCTTCTCCAGAATGGGCAGCGTAAACTGTGCATTTTTATTCGTTACACAACCCAGCTTTACATCGCTGGATTTCAAAAATGCCATCGCCTCAGTCACGCCCGGGTACAGGCAGCTGCGCTCACAGACATTTTTGTCATATAAGTCGAGAAAAATCGGGTAGGCTTTTTCAAATAGGGCATCATCCGGCTCTCCTTCGAGCTGACCTATCAGCGCACGGCGCGTTAAACGCTCAACACCGTTACCTACCCAGTTACGCACCTTTGCTTCGCCGTGTTCCGGCAAGCCCAGAGCTTTCATCATTTCATCAACACAATATGCCAGGTCAGGCACACTATCTACTAAGGTGCCATCAACATCGATCAGCACCATTTCAGGTTTTTTCATCATCGGGAAAATCTCAGAAGTCGTCAGTCTGTCGTCGCAAGCCTAAAGCCAGTAAATCTGTTGACTTACGACTTTAGACTGCTGATTTAAGATTGTTTTATACTTTAGCTAATTCGTCACGCATCTGCTGTACAACCGTGTTGTAGAGATTTGCATCGTTTTCGTTCTTCGCATTGAAGATCGCAGAACCGGCCACAAACATGTCCGCACCCGCTTCAGCGATTTCGCGGATATTATCCACTTTAACGCCACCGTCGATCTCTAAACGAATATCGAAACCGCTTTCGTCGATCATTTTACGAGCCTGGCGGCATTTGTTCAGTGTTTCTGGAATAAAGCTCTGGCCACCAAAACCCGGGTTAACTGACATCAGCAAGATCACGTCTATTTTATCCATAACGTGAGTCAGGATATCAAGCGGTGTTGCCGGGTTAAAGACCAGACCAGACTTACAACCCCCTTCACGAATCATTTGTAACGTACGGTCGATGTGCTCAGACGCTTCCGGGTGAAAGGTGATGTAACTGGCACCGGCTTCTATAAAATCAGGGATAATGCGGTCAACTGGCTTCACCATTAAATGAACGTCAATTTCAGCTGTCACACCGTGCTTTCGCAGCGCATCACAAACCAAAGGACCAATAGTCAGGTTCGGAACATAGTGATTATCCATTACGTCAAAATGCACTATATCAGCACCTGAAGCGATGACATCATCCACTTCCTGACCTAACTTGGCGAAGTCTGCTGATAAAATTGACGGGGCGATTTTATAATCTGCCATGATCTGAACCTCAATAATGGTTTAAAAATGAGGCCACACTTTACCCGATTAAAGGGCTTTTTTCAGCTCAATTTCAACAAATTCAGCATTAATTGGTTTTTAATCTTTCAAAATCAACACGTTAATATAAGCTTGTCTTTAATTTTTAATCGTATATCCTCACTAAATCACTCAACTTTTGGAGAACATCCGTGTTTTTAGCTAAATCTCTGCATATTCTGGCAGCTGTTATCTGGGTCGGCGGTATGTTTTTCGCCTACATGGCGTTACGCCCTGCCGCCGCCAGCCTGCTGGAGCCGCCGCAACGGCTGTCGTTATGGGATGCTGTATTCAGCAGGTTTTTCTTCTGGGTCTGGATCAGTATCGCGACTATTCTATTGAGCGGCTATTACATGATTTTCAGCCATTTTGGTGGTTTTGCAGGCTCTGGCATGCACATTCACCTTATGCACGGCATGGGACTGGTGATGGTAATGATCTTCATGCATGTTTACTTTGCACCGTATAAACGCCTGAAGAAACTCGTTGCCGAAAACAATTTTGCCGAGGCCGCGAAAAACCTCAACACCATCCGTATAATGGTGGCCATTAACACTGTGATTGGGCTGCTGACCTTTGTCGCGGCAGAAAGCATTTTGCTATAAATATGCCTGATAGATAGAGCAAATAGATCAATTTACTTTACACAAACGCTCTGTCACAATACGGCGATTAAATTTAAAAAATCTCATAAATTATCTTTGGAGGATAAACATGAAACGTACTTTATTAACCGTGGCATCAGCCGCTATCTTAGGTCTTTCTTCTTCAGTTATGGCGGCAGGCGATGCCGCTGCGGGTAAAGCAAAAGCAGCTAGCTGCATGGGCTGCCACGGTGCACAAGGTATCAGCGCTGTACCGACGTACCCAAACCTGGCAGGCCAAAAAGCCGCTTACACTGCAAAACAGTTACACGCATTTAAAAACAAAACACGTAATGACCCAACCATGAACGCAATGTCGGGCCCATTAAGCAATGCTGATATCGATAACCTGGCAGCGTATTACGCAAGCCTGAAGTAATCGCTGAGTAATCATCGGCTCGTTTACCTGGTGTCGATGACGATTGTCAAAAACCCTGTCTGGCATGCTGTTAGCAGGGTTTTTTTATGCCTGGGCCTGTTAGTTGTCTGTGCAAAAACCAGTTATTCCGCCACTCCTTTGCAAACACACGATTTAAATCCTTTAACCCTGATTTACGGCCTGCCACTGGCAAGCCCCGCCAGCCTGCTGACTGCCGAGCAGTCTCTTTTTTCGGTTTCACTAAATGCCAGCAATACCATCAATGTTGAGGCCAGCGGCAGCGAAAACCTGTTTATTGACGGCGAGACCAAAGAGCTGAATTTTATTTATTCATTTGCACTTAAAAACGGCACCAACCTGCGCCTTCGCGTGCCTTTTATCAGCCATGAAGCCGGTTCATTAGACAGCTTTATTGATGACTTTCATCATGCTTTTGGCTTCCCCGAAGGCCAGCGCCCGCTTTATCCGCAGCATCAGTTTTTATTCTTGTACCAGCAAAACAATGTTGATCTGCTGCGAATCGACTCACCCAATCAGGGCATGGGCGATATCAGCATCGATATCGCTTACCCGCTATACTCAAGTCAGCTCCAGTCTGGCAGCCTCTGGAGCAGTTTAAAACTGCCTACTGGCGATGCAGCATTGCTCACCGGCAGCGAACGCGCAGATATTGCTGTCTGGTATGCGCACGAAACGCATTTCAGGCTAAACTGGTCGCGTTATTACAACATCGGCTTTATGCTAACCGGTGAGTCTGAGCTGCTTGCAGAGCAGCAAAAAACAGATGTTTTTTTTGGGATGGCCGGCATAGAATGGCGCACAAGCCAACGCATTATTCTCAATATACAGTTTGATTTTCACAGCGCTTTTTACCAGAGTCAGACTGAGTTTCTCGGTGACAGTATTCAGATCAGCTCAGGCGGTCATATTAAACTCAATAACGACAACCGGATTGAGATTGTGGTTATCGAGGATATCCAGGTCGGTGCATCACCTGATGTCACCTTTCAGTTAGGCTTTAGCCAGTCGTTTCACTAACCATTTATAAAGATTAATATGTACAAATTATTTTTTTTCTGTCTTGCCATGCTGGTTTTTTCCTTTAATGCTGTTGCGACAGAAATTCAGGTCCAGACCCGTCTCGGTTCAGAGATTCCTGTTAGCCTGTATAAAGCAGAAAAAGCCGACAGCCTTTTATTATGGATACCCAGTGAATACGGCATTCATGGCCAGGAACACGCCACCGCACTGGCACTGGCAAAAAATGGCACCGAAGTCTGGATCGCGGACCTGCACAGCGCTTTTTTCAGCGCACCCGGCAGAAGCAGTTATAACAATATAAAAACGCAAGACATCGTTGACCTCATCATCGCCTGCAGTCAGGGCGGTCATCGTGACGTCACCTTATTTGCAACCGGCCGCGCTTCGGTTCTTGCACTGCTGGCGGCAAGAGTACTTCAAAAAGACGAGGCAACGCAGAGCATCGTAAAAAGCGCTGTACTTTTTCATCCCAATTTTTATACCAACACAACAGACGTCGGTAAAACCCTGCAATACCTGCCAATAACCTACGCAAGCAACCTGGCTCTGTACATTGTTCAGCCGGCGTTATCCGGGAAAAGTTACCAGTTAAGTACTTTAGCCAAACACCTGCAGCAAGGCGGCAGCGATGTCATCACGCAGATATTGCCGGAGGTGGCAGACGGCTTTAACATCCGCAAAGCCGACAATGCAGCTGAAGAAAAACTCTATCATAAAACACCGGCTATCATCAGGCGCGCCATCAAACTACTGGCGCTTTATAATAAACCAAGAACAGCCGTGCATTTAGCCGAGTCAGCAACGGCTCCCACTACTGCTACCATCAACGCCGGGCTACAGACTTACCAGGGCAATATCACCCGGCCATATCTGGACTTTAAAGACCTGCATGAGAACAGGCATACATTCGAGAGTCATAAAGGCCGGGTATTACTGCTAAATTTCTGGGCCAGCTGGTGCCCTCCCTGCGTTAAAGAGCTGCCATCCCTGACCAGATTACAGAATAAAATAGACGATGATAAGTTTGAAATACTGGCTATCAACATCGGTGAAGACAGAAAAAAAGTGAAAGACTTTCTGGCGCCTATGAAAATAAATTTTCCGGTACTGACAGACCCTGCCGGCACATCAGTCGCACCCTGGAAACTGGTGGCTTTTCCATCCAGCTTTGTGATTGATAAGCACGGCAAGATTCGCTATGGCTTATTTGGCGGTATTGAATGGGATAATGACCAGGTAATCGGCATTATAAAAAAACTACTCAGCGAGGACTAACACGCTCTCCTGTAACTTGCTGAAAACCGTTTTGTTCCTGCCCGACGCTTTTGCTTCATACAAGGCCTTGTCTGCCTGCTCGATCAGCGATTTGGGGCTGGTATTATAATCCGGTACTGCAGAAGCTACGCCTATGCTAAAGGTCACATACGGTTTGGTAGGTGACAGGGCATGCTCTATGCGGTTTTGTTTTAACGACTTATGCGCCTTTCTAAGTAATTCTTTTGGGTTGTCAGCACTGCTGTCATTTAAAACCACACAAAACTCTTCGCCACCGAAACGTGAAGCAAAATCATTTTTACGCTGGAATATTTCCTCAATAATATGAGCAACTCGCTTTAAACACTGATCACCCTGCAGGTGGCCATAATTATCGTTATATAATTTGAAATGATCAATATCTATCAGCAATACGGTAATTGTTTGTTTATCGCGCAATGCACGCGACCATTCTTTATCAAGCTGCTTGCCCAGAAAGTCCTTATTGTACAGGCCAGTCAGTGTATCAATCAGCAATAAACCCTTAAGCCCCTGGTTTAACTCATGAATTCTTTTGCTTTGCTTGAGGATACTTGAAACAACCAGGTACCTTACAAACACAAGCAGCAGTGTGAAAATAAAAAATATTATAACATTCTGGTTAATCAGTTTTTTATTAAACGCGTTGATAAGCTCATGATTGATAATATCCAGCACATACCAGTGTGTGCCTTCAATTTTTGTCTTCGATAAAATGCGCGACATTTCATCATCTGTTAAGCGAAAATCAAGCCTGTCTTTTATCACATTTCTGGCGCCTTTTTCTGTCACCTCTATCAGAGCCGATGGTGTTTCTCTGATTAAAAGTAACTGGTGACCTTCAAGTGAAGAGTACTGCAAGGCTTTCTGGATTTCTCCAAGACCGAAGCTGGCAAAAAAGATATAGTCTTTTGCCTTGCTCTCAAAGCGCTGAAGAATATCATAATGATAGAGAATATGATTGGGGTGCACTCTCAATAACTGATGCCCGGTATCGGCATAATTTTTGACATCACTGAGACAGACTTTTCCGGTAAAGCCTTCAAAATCACTGATTAATAGCTCTGCATCATCATTGGTGACATTAACAGTAAATAAACCGGGGATGTATCTTGATAACTGGTTTTTAATCAGTAGAAACAATTCTTCATTATCCGGTTCTTCGATCAAATACCGAATCAGCTCAATATTGTCTTCGACAAACAGTGTCACAAACCGTTTGCGGTTACTAAGGGCATTCTCGACAGCCTGCCGTGCATTAAGCGCCGCTTTCTCACCAAAGTAGACCTGGTTAGTCATAAAGCTATTTTGTCGTTCAATCGTAGACCAGTACATAATAATGGCAAAAATAATAAAAACAGCGAGAAACATTGCCGTTACTGGCGGTGTTTTCAAAAAGCGTTCTATCATCCTTTTTAATTTATGCAACATCTCAGTCTACCCCAAATAAACTGCCCCACATCATATGACAAAAATATGTCCTTGATATGACCTCAACAAAAGATTATGCCTGGAAAAGCCGTATTATTATTTTTTTATATATTATAGAAGAGCTTGTCTTATAAATCTTTGTTGCTATTGTTTCTAGATTACCAATATCTAATATAGTTTCTAACGCTATTGATTATTAAAACAAGGATTGTTGCAGCATCATGCTTTTTTTCTTCAGGCCGGTTTCAACAAAGTTTGAAACAGACAGGCCCAGTAACCGCACTTTTCTATCAGCGGCTTCTGTTTTAGATAGCAACTCGGCTATCACCGGCAACATCTCATCAGCACCGTCAATTATCACCGCTAAGGTTTTGCTGCGCGTTACTTGCTCAAAATTTTCGTATTTTACTTTTAAAGTAAGCGTATAAGCCTGAAGTTTTTCGCGAGCCAATGCATCGGCCACTTCGACTGCCAGCAAGCCAAGCTGTTTCAGCATATCGGCTATTTCTTCAAGGTCTGTTTCAAAGGTCGTTTCAGAGCCGAGCGATTTTCTTTGCCGCTGACTGATAACTTCACGCTCATCAATTCCGCGACAAATCTGGTAATAATAGTCAGCCGCTTTGCCGAACAAATGCTGACACTCAGCAACAGACAGCTTTCTTAAATCTAAGCCGTTATGGATGCCTAAGGATTTCATTTTTGCTTCTGTGGCTTTACCCACACCGTAAAACTTACCAATCGCCAGTGTAGCCATAAAATCTGCACCCTGCTCTGGCCTGATAACGGTTATGCCGTCGGGTTTATTGATATCTGACGCCACTTTGGCTAAAAACTTGTTATATGAAACACCGGCCGATGCCGTTAAAGCGGTTTGCCGGAATATTTTTTCTTTAATATCTTTTGCAATCAGTGTCGCCGAGCCGCCAAACAGCTCACATTCACTGACATCCAGGTAGGCCTCGTCTAAAGACAGCGGCTCCACCTTATCGCTATACTGATAAAATATCGACCTGATGACCTCAGAGACGTTTTTATATGCTTCAAAACGGGGTTTAACGATGATGGCCTGAGGACACAGCCTGTAGGCTTTTGATGAGGCCATGGCCGAGCGCACCCCAAACTGCCTTGCCTCATAACTACAGGTTGCCACCACGCTGCGCTTATCCGGCTCGCCACCCACAATCAATGGTTTGCCGCGGTACTGAGGAAAGTCCCGCTGCTCTACCGCAGCAAAAAATGCGTCCATATCAACATGAATTATTTTTCGTTGCACAGCCTATGCCCGTGACACCTCAGCTAACATGCCGCTAATTCAAAGGGCTGGTCATCCACCAGTGTTAATGCCGTTTTCAATATCTCGATACCGGCATCTGTACGCTGCACACTTTCACTGAGGTATCTTTTCCAGGCCTTGGTTCCCTTAACACCCTGAAAAATACCAAGCATGTGACGCACGATGGAGTGTAAGCGTACCCCTTTTTGCATTTCGTTTTCTATATAAGGAAACATGCTTTCCACCAGCTGGTGACGGGATAAAACCTGATGATGATCATCAAATAATACGCGGTCGATATCCGCCAGCAGGTACGGATTGTGATATGCCTCGCGGCCCATCATCACCCCATCAACCTGTTTTAAATGCTCAGTCACCTGCTGCAGTGTTTTAACACCACCGTTGATGCTGATATGACACTGGGGAAACAACTGCTTTATTTGATAGACCACGTCATATTTTAACGGCGGGATGCTTCTGTTTTCTTTTGGGCTTAAGCCCTTGAGGATGGCCTTTCTGGCATGCACAATGAAATCATTACAACCAGCCTCATGCAATGTGCCAATAAAATGCACTAACTCGTCAAAGGAGTCTTTATCATCAATACCGATACGTGTTTTTGCTGAAACAGGTATTTTGGCAGCCTGCTGCATTGCGACAAGACATTCAGCAACGCGATCCGGCTCAGCCATCATGCAGGCGCCAAAACTGCCATTTTGTACCCGGTTGCTCGGGCACCCCAGGTTCAGGTTCACCTCATCATAGCCATAATCAGCCGCAATCCTGGTGCATTCTGCAAGCTGCCCGGGATCACTGCCGCCCAGCTGCAATGCAACAGGGTGTTCTTCATTGTTGTAGTGCAAGTAGCGGTCTCTGTCACCAAAGATAATCGCCCCTGTTGTCACCATTTCGGTATACAGCAAGGCATGATGACTGATCAGGCGCAGAAAATAACGCTCGTGTCTGTCTGTCCAGTCGAGCATAGGCGCGACACTGAAAACGCGGTTTAACATAGTAAGGGCTGGCTAGTGTTTATCGGCAGGCAATATTAAGACAAAACGGTGAAAAATGATAACCAGCAGACCCTCGGGAAACGGGAAGCCCGGCAGGTCTGCTTAAATAATGCCTTCTCAGGCATCTTCACGGCGGTCCTGATTGAGCCGACGCTCGGTTTCAGTAACCTGCTTCATTGTATCTTCACAATCTTTCTGTCGACGATCGTTTCTGCTTTTGCGCTCTTCCAGCTCATCTTCAATCAAGCCCATCATCATTGAAGGATCAACTTTTTCTTCACTACTCATTTCTCTTTACCTCTATGAATGGCCATTACCTGCTGCTCTATTAATAAATAAAACAATAAACAGCTATGGTTAGTTTATAGATCATTTCAGTCAAGAATTCCATTCCAGATCGAGAAAAACCCGACCATCAGCACTTCCATTGCTTGCACTTGTTGATGCCGCAATGCCCAAAGCAAAGCAGTGCTCTGGGCTACAAAGATTTAAACATTGCGCTAAATGTATTGCAAAAGCCAGCGCCGGGTTTCTGATAAATGGCACTGTCCCACGCCATAGCCGATCAAGTTAAGCCATCATACAATACCGGCATTGACACAATACAGGTTATTATAGTGCACAATTGCAGCCATTACAGGCCAATGTCGCTCATTTCACGATCTGCCCAAAAGCAATTTCATAACCGTCAAGATCTTTAACACCAAATTCTTTAACACCATAACTGGCAAGTTTTAAGCCGTAGTCCAGGGTCACTCCGCGCTGATCCAGCTCTACATACAGAGCCTCGATATTATCAACCCAGAAATAGGCATCCCACATATCGGCGATGACTTTTTTATTGGCGGAAATATTTTCTGAATCACTCGACTGGGTTAACATTAAATGATGATTATCGCGCCCTGCAATACAAAATTCTATCGGCTCGCCTAACAAGGTACAGTCAAAACCCATTTTGTCACGGTAATATTCAGCTGCTGCACGCACATCATTGACTAAAAATATTTGAGCACTGCCTGTGAGTTTTGCTTTATTCATACCTGAATCTCGGCTACGCAGCCGTTTATAATGTGTTTGTTATTATGTTTTTTATTTAGCTACTTTAAACATTTATCCATGCCCTGCCAAGCACTGATTGGCCACACACAAAAAAGCCCCTGTGCATGAATCACAGGGGCTCTACATTTACAGCCAGGGTAACAGGTGGTGGAATGCCGCTTAGTTTATCGCAGCCGACCCGGTCCAGGCCCCATCCTCAAGATATTGTGCATAGGTTCGCACCTCTTTTGCCTGCTCGTTTTTACCCATTGCATCTAATACCTGAGCTTTCAATATATACGTATCGCGAGACTCTGGCATCAGACGAATCGCACGATTGACTGACTTCAGTGCCTTTTCATTATCATCGAGTAAATAATAAGCAATCGCCAGATTGTGATAAGCCATTTCATGATAGGGATCCAGCCTTAAAGTCTGACCGAAATATTTCAGCGCTTTTTGTATATGGCCTTGCTGCGCATACAACACACCTAAATCATCATAGGCCTGTGCATTTTTTGGATTTAGCTTGATCGCCGTCTGTAAATTTTCTTCAGCGTATTCGGTATTGCCCTGAGCCATATAACGCACCCCGCGATAAACATGTGCCATTGAATGACGGGGATTCCTCAGGATAAATACATTTAAATCCGCAATGGCTTCATGCGCTTTGCCGATACTGCCATAGGCCAGGCTGCGACCCAGAAAGGCATCATCAATCTCGCGATCACTTAAAATCGCTTTACTGTATAAATGCAGCGCTTTATTAAACTGTTGCTGATCGAGTAACTTATTCGCCATCTCAACATAAGAGGCGGCACTGGCCGCATCATCGATTAACGCCCTATTAACAGAACTGACTAATTCGGCAGTGCTCTGATTTGATGCCTGCGCCACCGATAGTGACAGCATCATTATAAAAGCTAGCATCAGCATGAAATAAAAGCCCGCGACTGGCATGTTGCGATGTGCCCGAGCCCTGGTCTTTGAATGTTTATTTTGATAAAGCATCTGTTACACCTTGCGTTTAAACGAGACGCCATCCTGGAAGGTACAAATCCTAACTTCTGCAACTTAAAACAGGCCGTTTTCACAGCCAAAAAAATAAGGGGAAACCCTTAACTATTATGTAGACGAAAATAAATTGATGTGCAAAGTCTGTAACATTGTTTTTACAATCACAGCCGCGCAGAACGGCACGGATAAAATAAAAATAGTTAAAATAATCAAGCTGATAGCGCAGCTTCTACCATCTATCTGTAAGCCGGCGTTTTCTCATTAAAGTGCGTACAGCCGGCTTATGCCAGACCGGCTGTTACGCCCTTAAATCTTGAACTGGGCAATAACTTCTTTCATATTTGACGATAAGCCGGCTAATGAATTGCTCATTTCAGTTGTCTCAGAAGAGACACCGGCTGTCTCATTAACCGTTTCATTTATGGTAATAATATTTTTATTGATCTCTTCGGATACCGCGCTTTGCTCTTCGGAAGCCGTCGCAATCTGAATATTCATCTGGTTTATCGTTGCCACTGAAGCAATGATTTTATTTAATGACTGGCGCACAGAATCGGCATGCTCAACACTGGTCTGAGCTTTTGAACGCCCCGACTCCATTGCGCTGACGGCTCTTTCTGCTGACTGCTGTAAGCGGTCAACAATGTCTTTAATTTCCTGTGTCGATTGCTGGCTACGCTGGGCCAGACTACGCACCTCATCGGCCACTACGGCGAAACCGCGGCCTTGCTCACCGGCTCTTGCCGCTTCAATCGCTGCATTCAGCGCCAGTAGATTTGTCTGTTCTGCAATACCCCGGATCACATTCAATACCGAGCCTATATTTTCACTTTCCTGACTGAGATCATTAATAACATTAGCGGTTTGTCCTATCTCGTCCATCAGCTCGCTAATATTTCTACTGTTACCTTCTACCACTGTTTGGCCCAAGCTGGCTTCTTCATCAGCCGCCTGAGAAGCCGCCGCCGCTTCGCCGGCATTTTGCGCCACTTCCTGAACTGTTGCTGTCATTTCATGAATCGCCGAAGACACCTGTTCTGTTTCAGAGAGCTGTTGCAACACACGGTTGGATGTCTGTTCAGTGATCGTGCTGAGATTCGCAGACATGCTGTTTAACTGATCGGCTGAAGCAAGCACCTGCTGCATGGTTTGCTGAAAAGCTTCGAGCATATCATTGAATATAAGGCTTACCTGTGTCAGTTCATCATTGCCCTCTAAGCTGGCTCGCATCGTCAGGTCTTTGGTTTCACAGACAGATTTAAACATTTGCGACAAATAGCGTATGGATTTAATAATGCTGCGAATAGTAAATATAACAAACAATAAGCTGATAATGAGAATGCTTAGCGTTACCGCTACCGTTATTGTCGACAGGTGCCTTTTCTCGTTTGCGATAATTATCGGCAACTCACTATTTAGCGCCTTTAAAATACCTTCTGTCTTATGTATCGTCGCTCTTAACTCGCCATTCAAACCCTCTTTAGGCGAGAGCCCTTTTGTTTTATAAGCGTCTACCAGCAGTAAAAAATCTTTTTCATATTGATTTAAATCTGTTCTCAGTTTGTTTTTGATCTCGTTTTCGTAACGACCAGCCTCTACATCTTGCCTGATTACCTGCATATCATTATTAAATTTTGAGATATATTTCAGATCACTGCGCAACATGAAATCTTTTTCGCGGCGCCTCAACATCAACATGTCTTTAAATAATTTATCATCGTTCAATTGTTTAATGGTCGTCTCTGCTGCATGCACCGCATCACGTAAACCGCCATACAGTCCCTGTTTGGAATGCAGGCCAATTATTTTTTGTTGTTCGACCAGTTTTTCAAATACAGCCTCATACTTGACCGTATAATCTAATAGCGCAGCCACCTGTGACAGGTCGATGCCGTGCTCTGTTAACAGCCGCGACAATGCCTGCAGGTCTGCTTTCATTATGGCGACATTATTTTGAAATTTTTTCTGGTATTTAAGCTCATTGCGCGCTAAAAAGTCCTTTTCATTTCGCCTCAATGTCAGCATATTCGATTTACTAAGGTGCACTAAATTAAGGCTTTTCTCTAAACCCGATATTTTAGATTGACCATACGACTCAACCATCATACTAATAACAACCGACACCACCATAATAAAGCCGATGATTATCAGCCTTGCTTTAATACTCATATACTAGATTTCCCTAAAAGCAGTTTGATCCCTGATTTCCATTGAACCACTATTTATAAAATATTTATACTTTAAGGATAGATGATTAATTTTTTATATTAATGCCCGATTTAAAATAGCCAGATGGTTTTTTAATTTGTTACATATCGGTGACAATTAATCGCTGTTTTTTATCATGCAGCGCACGCGTGCCACTAGCCCGGCTGGCCATCGACTCTTGCGCGCAGCAACACCGGTGTGTAAATCAGGCAGAACATTATGAAACCAGCCAGCCATAATACGCCTGCCAGCTGCACCCAGGTCAGGCTCATTTCAGGCACCAGCATTGGCAAAACAACCCGAACAAAGACCGCTATGTTTAACAATACAAACGCCGCATTAGTCAGCCGGTGTGACTTCATTTCCCTGCCGGTATGGCCTAACGCGACACGCGCCATCATGCCCAGTGTCATCATGCCCACAGCCCCCACCGTAAAGGCGTGAATCGCCAGCGACTCAAATAATATTTTATTGATTACCAGCGCACTCAGTACAAAGCCGGCAAATAACCAGAAATAACCAAGGTATAAAACCCATAACAACGGCTGTTTCCAGATGTCATGGTGATACCAGCCCAGCAGGCGGGCCAGATGGCCGCTTGCCGCCAACAGCGCGATCGCAGCCAGCATGGCGTCTGCTAATATAAACTGCCCCGCCATAAAGCCAGCACTGCCCCATATTGCCAGCTGATTGGCCCAGCGATAGTTTTGTATTTTTTTATTAAGACCGCGTTCAATAAAAAAGCCGACAACGCGACCTGACATAACCGTAATGATCACAATAACCACGCCCAGGCCACTATGAATACCCCACTCTTCTCCGTTTTCCAGCCCCAATAAAAACTGCGCATAAAAAAGGCCATGCGCCAGCGCAAACAACAAAATTAAACCTGCAAAAAACAGATTGTTCCACTGCCTGGCACGCATCACCGGACAGGCAATGGCCAGTGCCAGCAGGGGTAAAAAAGCAAGGTCAATCAGCGCCAGCCAGAACAGCTCAATATCTGTAAAAAACAATATTCGCGGCGCCAGCCATAGTGCTGCCAGCAACACCAGCGGTTGGCCTGTTAATGTTTGCACACCTGTCCAGTTTCGCACTGCGGTTAACAGAAAGCCGGCGATAACTGCCGCACTATAACCAAAAATCATTTCATGGGAGTGCCAGTAAATTGCCGGCATGGTTTGCAGGCTATTCCAGCCCTGGCTAAAAGCCAGCAACCAGTAGGCGATTAAAAAAACTGCCGCAAGACCGGCCAATAGAAAAAAGGGGCGAAATGCTAACGCAAACAGTGCAAAGTTATTTGCTGGCTGTCTATTCGGATCTGAAATCTGCATATCAATTACTCAGTAACAATCCATGCATACTCTATTACAGATAAAGAGCAGCAGTATTGATTTATCTCATTACTACAAAAGCCAACAAATGACTTTCCATTACGAAACCTTTCTCTGATGCCACAGGTTATCTGACCAGCAGTGTACCGCGATACATGTTCATCTCACAGCAAAAGCTATATTCACCGGCTTTTGAGATATTCAACTCAATTTCACGCGGCTGATTCAGGGGCAGCTCAAGACTTTTATCCAGCTGATTGAATAATACTTTTTCAGCGCAGGGAGAAGCATCTTTACGAATAAACCTCAGGCTAAACGTCTGCCCGGCAGCCACTTCGATTCTGGCGGGATTATAGACACCGTCTTCAAGCAGAATTTCTACCACCTGTTTCTCGCTAATGGTTTGTGCTTTGGCCGTTGATAACCAGAACCACCAGATAATAGCCAGGATTAATATCACAGCCGCGATGTTAACAAAGATGTCCATCACTTCACCGCTCCTGTTGCGCGAAACCAGCGCAGGCGATTTGCATTACTGACCACTGTTACCGATGACATCGCCATCGCAGCCCCGGCTATCATCGGGTTTAATAACAGCCCTGTCAGCGGAAACAAAATTCCGGCAGCAACCGGAATACCCAGGCTGTTGTAGATAAAAGCACCGAACAAGTTCTGTTTAATATTTCTCACTGTTGCTCTGGAAATTGCAATCGCATCAACAACGCCATTGAGTGAACCACGCATCAACGTCACATCAGCACTCTCTATCGCCACATCGGTTCCGGTGCCAATCGCAAAGCCAACATCTGCCCTTGCCAGTGCCGGTGCGTCATTAATGCCATCACCGACCATGCCAACCACGTAACCCTGTGACTGCAACAGCGCAACTTTTTCTTCTTTATGCGCCGGTAAGACTTCGGCAAAAAATTCATCGATGTTTAACTGCTTCGCCACCGCCTTCGCGGTATGCTGGTTATCCCCGGTCAGCATGATGACTTTAATGCCCAGCTTATGCAGGGCATCAATCGCCCCAGCGGAATCTTCTTTTATCGGGTCAGCGACCGAAATAATGCCCGCTAACTGCTTGTCAACGGCCAGATAGATGGCTGTTTGTGCCAGTTCGGCCAAACGCCGGACTTCCATTTGTGCCGCAGAAACATCAATATTGTAGCTTAGCATTAGCGCGGCATTACCCAGCAAAACGCGTTGCCCTTCAATCTCAGCCGTTACCCCGTGGCCGGCAATCGCTTTAAAAGCCTGGCTTGCAAACAGCGTCATTTCATTTTCAGCAGCGGCCTTTATAATCGCCTCGGCCAGAGGGTGCTCGGATGCGTTTTCAATGCTGGCTGCCAGTTTCAGTACCTCTTGCTGCTGCCATTTTGCATAACTTTGCACCGACGTCACGGTCGGCTGGCCTTTGGTAATCGTGCCCGTTTTATCCAGTACCACGGCATTCAGCTTGCCGGCTTGCTGCAATGCCTCACCATTTCTAATTAACACACCGAACTCTGCCGCCTTGCCAACACCCACCATGATCGAAATCGGCGTTGCCAAACCCAGGGCACAGGGACAGGCGATGATTAATACCGTCATCATCGTCACCAGCGCATAACTTAACCGCATTTCTGCTGCGCCGAAAGAGGCTGCAAAATTAAACCAGAGCATGAAAGTTATCACCGCCACAATCAACACCACCGGTACAAAAATGGCCGATATGCTATCCGCCAGTCTGCCGATAGCCGGTTTCGAATTCTGGGCTTTCCTTACCAACGCAATAATCTGCGCCAGTGCCGTTTCACTGCCTATCCGTTTGGCCTGAAAAAGAAACGAACCTGATTTATTGATGCTGCCAGCGACCACTTCATCACCGATATTTTTTTCAACCGGCAAAGGCTCACCTGTCAGCATCGACTCATCCACAGCAGAATGGCCGTCTATTATTACACCATCAACGGCAATTTTTTCACCCGGCCTGACACGCACTGTTTCATCAAGCCCGACGTCACTAATGGCCACATCCTGTTCCTTGCCATTTCGCACCACTCGCGCTGTTTTCGGCTGCAGGCCAATCAAACGTTTAATGGCTTCAGAGGTTTTGCCACGCGCACGCATCTCCAGGGCCGAACCGAAATTAATCAGTGCGATAATAATGGCCGCGGCTTCAAAATAAGCATGCCGTGCCAGACTGGGCACTAGCTCGGGATTGAAGGTGATCACCATAGAAAATAGCCAGGCGGTGCCGGTACCCAGCGCAATCAGCGTATCCATATTGGCATTGTGGTTTTTAAACGCTTTCCAGGCTCCTTTATAAAAATGGCCACCAGAAAACCAGATAACATATGCCGTAGCGAGGCCAATAAAAAACCAGATTACCTGCCCCTGAGTGCTATTTAAATCCGGCAACAGGGCCGACATTCCGAGAATAAATAACGGCACACCAACCAGCGCCGCAAGCAGCGATTTTTTTAACAGGCTTCGGTAATGCTCAAACTCTGCCGCTTCCTTTTCTGCCGTGTCTTCTTCTGTTTGTAACAAAGCGGCTTCGTATCCTGCAGCCACTACGCTTTGTATTACGGCCTCTGCTGAAACGTGACCTTCAACCTCGGCCGTATGCTCTGCAAAGTTAACAGAAGATGATTCAACACCCTCAACACTGTTCAATGCTTTTTCAACACTCGCCACACAGCCTGCGCAACTCATGCCACCAATTGAAAAATGTTTTACTGCCATTAGCGGCTCCCGTTAACTGACTATCAGACTATTTTACATCGACTATCTGGTATTGAATGTAAAAATTCATTGTGATCGTGACATTAGCCGGCACGTAAAGCCGGCAGACACTCAATCCGCCGACTGTCTGGCCGTCTCGCCTGTGCCTCGCAGCAAGCCTGTTGCTGATTGACATGTCAGCCTGATTTGACTTTGACGGCGGGAAAGCCTGCAGCAATGATGACAGCAGCCACTTCCTCTGCCGTTTTTGAAGACTCTACCACAGCCTTGTGCTCATCGAGGCTGACGTCAATCACCTCTGTTTCATCCAGCTCATTTAACGCTGTTTTCACCGCGTCTACACAGCCGCCGCATTTCATATTCGAGACATCAAATTCATATTTCATTTCTGTCATCACCTTCTGTTAATGTCGTTTAATCTTCACCAGCTTGCCGCGTTATCGACATGCAGCCAGCTGATGCTTAATATCCCTCTCTACTTTTCCAGCGTGGCCGCCAGCATAAGCAATTTAGCCGGTTTATGCTGACAGTTACCACTTCAACAACAATGCAAGAGTCCGTTTACCGCATCATTTTTATTTTCATAACTTACTCACTAAGAGCAGAATCCTTACTCGATGCCGCGTTTTTTCCAGATCAGGAAAATGGCTGGCAGAACAATTAATGTAAGAATAGTGGCACTCACCATACCGCCTACCATCGGCGCGGCGATACGCCGCATGACTTCAGACCCGGTGCCACTGCCTAACATGATAGGCAACAAACCGGCGATGATGGCGGCCACTGTCATCATAATAGGCCGCACTCTTAACAAAGCCCCTTCGATTACCGCCTCTTTTATTTCAGCTGCGCTAATCTTTCTGTTTTCGGCTTCCGCCTTATTCAAATGATGCTGGTATGCCTGATTTAAATACACCAGCATCACCACACCGATTTCAACCGCGACACCTGCCAGTGCAATAAAACCGACACCGACCGCCACTGACATATTGTAACCCAGCAAATACAGCAGCCAGAATCCGCCAATCAGCGCCATCGGCAGTGTACCCATAATAATGGCGACCTCAATCAGGTTTCTGAAGTTCAGATACAATAATAAAACAATGATAGCCAATGTGATGGGTACGACGGTGGTTAACCTTTCTTTTGCCCGCACCATGTATTCATACTGACCCGACCAGGCAATGGAATAACCGGCGGGCAGCTTCACTTCTCTGGCAACCACTTGCTGAGCCTCTTCAACGTATGAGCCTAAATCACGGCCCTTGATATCAATAAAGGTCCAGCCATTAGGCCGGGCATTTTCCGACTTGATCATCGCCGGGCCCATTTCTACACGAATCTCTGCCACTTCTAACAGCGGGATACGCGCACCCGACGGGGTAACAATGGGCAAGTTTTCCAGCTTATCTAATGAATCGCGATAATCGCGTGGGTAACGCACGTTCACCGGATAACGCTCCAGGCCCTCAACCGTTTCTGTGACTTGCATGCCGCCCAGCGCGGTACTGATAACCGCCTGCACATCAGCAATATTCAAGCCGTAGCGTGAAGCCGATAGGCGATCAATGTCTACCGTGACATAACGACCGCCGGCGACGCGTTCTGAATACGCCGATGTCGTGCCCGGCACTTTTAACACGGCTTTTTCGATTTGTTTACCAATGTCTTCAATGACTTTTAAATCAGAACCCGCGACTTTGACACCCACCGGGGTTTTAATACCGGTTGCCAGCATATCGATCCGCGTTTTAATCGGCATCACCCAGGCATTGGTTAACCCGGGGTATTTGATCATGTCATTTAACTGCTGTTTGATTTTCTCCAGTGTCATGCCTTCGCGCCATTCACTGCGTGGCTTAAACTGAATCGTGGTTTCGATCATGGTTAACGGTGCCGGATCGGTTGCTGTTTCAGCGCGGCCAATCTTGCCGAACACACGTTTGACCTCAGGCAAACTTTTAATCAGCTTATCCGTTTGTTGCAAAATCTCCTGTGCCTTACCTATCGATACACCGGGGAAGGTGGTCGGCATATACATCAGATCACCTTCATCAAGATCAGGCATAAACTCTGAACCCAATTGTGTAACCGGCCACATGCCTATTGCAACAACAAACGTCACTGCGATTAATAATTTACCCGGCATTTTTAACACCGCATTAATCATCGGCCGATAGGCCGCGATCAGCACCCGGTTGACCGGGTTTTTATGCTCGGGCGTAATATGTCCGCGTACAAAATAACCCATCAGCACGGGCACCAGTGTGATCGACAAGCCGGCGGCCACCGCCATCGCAAATGTTTTTGTAAACGCCAGCGGTGCGAACAACTTGCCCTCTTGTGCCTCTAATGTAAACACCGGCAAAAAGCTTAAGGTAATAATCAACAGCGAGAAAAACAATGGCGGCCCGACTTCTGTCGCCGCCTTTTGTATAATCTGCCAGCGATTTTTTTCAGTTATTTCATTACCTTTTTCTGCTTCGTGCTCAAAATGCTTATGCACGTTTTCTATCATCACAATGGCGGCATCTACCATCGCACCAATCGCGATCGCAATACCCCCTAGTGACATGATATTGGCATTGATGCCTTGCGCCTTCATCACAATAAAAGCACCCAGAATACCCAGCGGTAAAGATAAGATAACCACTAATGATGAACGCAGGTGAAATAAAAATACAACACAAACTAATGCGACCACGATAAACTCTTCTAACAGTTTATAGCTGAGGTTATCAACCGCCCTGTTGATGAGCTGCGAACGGTCATAGGTGGTAACGATCTCAACACCTGCCGGCAGCCCCAGCTTCAACTCCTCCAGTTTCGCTTTCACTTTTTTGATTGTGGTTAACGCATTTTCACCAAAGCGCATCACCACGACTCCGCCAACCACTTCACCTTCACCATCAAGTTCGGCAATGCCGCGACGCATCTGCGGCCCGATTCTGATATCGGCTACATCTTTTAATAAAATGGGCGAGCCTGACTTATTCACACCCAGGGGAATGAGCTTTAAATCATTTTCATTTTTAAGGTAGCCGGTAGCACGAATCATGTATTCCGCTTCGGCCATTTCGATCACAGACCCACCGACTTCCTGGTTGGCTTGTTTAATCGCCATGCGGATTTTATGCAGCGGCAAGCCGTAGGCACGTAGCCGTTCCGGATCAACCACTACCTGGTATTGTTTCACCATGCCGCCAATGGTAGCAACCTCTGATATACCCGGCACGGTCTGCAATTCAAATTTTAAAAACCAGTCCTGTAAACTGCGAAGCTGTGACAGGTCATGATTACCGCTTTTATCCACCAGTGCATATTCATATACCCAGCCGACGCCGGTGGCATCCGGGCCTAATGAGGGTTTGGCTGATGCCGGCAGTTTACTGGTGACCTGACTTAAATATTCCAGTACCCGCGAGCGCGCCCAGTACGGGTCGGTACCGTCTTCAAAAATGACGTAGACATATGAGTCACCAAAAAAGGAATAACCCCGCACATTAACAGCTTTAGGCACTGACAACATCGCCGTTGTTAACGGATAGGTAACCTGATCCTCTACCACCCGTGGTGCCTGACCGGGGTAAGAGGTTTTTATAATCACCTGGACATCGGATAAATCCGGAATCGCATCCAGAGGTGTGTTTTTTACTGACCAGATACCAACACCGGTCAAGACTAATGCCAATAACATCACCATAAAGCGGTTATGTATTGACCATCTTATAATATGAGCAATCATTTTTTATTCCTCAGAATATTTTCTCGCAGAGCTGATTATTTTTTTGTAATCGAGCTGATCACATAACCGTCAGTGGTCTTTTCAAGGTGAAACTGCACCGCATCACCTTGTTTTAAACCACTGACATCAACGCCATGTTTGAACTGGAAATCCATCGTCATTGCTGGCCAGTTAATTGCCGGAATTGGCTCATGCGCCATATTGAGTTTATGTTGATCAGCAGAAACACTTTTAATAACGCCCTGACCCATGATCATCGCAGCATCTTTTGCCTTCATCTCGTCAGACACAGTGGCTGATGGTGCCATTTCTATCTCTGCCTCTGTATCTGTCATGCGCATCAGGCTGGCTTTCAAGCTGGCTTCTGAATCAATTAAAAAGTGGCCGGATAAAACAATTTTTTCATCTGCACGCAGACCTTCTTTAATCTCAACATAACCGCCGCTTTCCATTCCTGCAACCACATCTCGCGGCACAAACCGGCCTTCGCCCAGGTCAATAATCACCCGCTGTTCTTTACCTGTTCTGATCAGTGCCTCTGAGGGAATGATCACCATGTCCTTTTTAGCGCCGCCATAAATCGCCACTTTGGCAAACATATTGGGTTTTAGTAATTCACCCGGGTTATCAAAACGTAAGCGTGCTTTCAAGGTTCTGGTTTTACTGTCGAGCTGCGGGTACACATATTCAACTTTTCCTTGCCATGTTTTGCCGGGAATAAAACCCAGTGTGACATCAGCATACTGACCTACTTTTACCCAGCCGGCCTGTCGCTCAAATACCTCCGCCAGCAGCCAGACTGATGAAAGGTCAGCCAGACTCATGACTACCGTACCGGGTTTTACATACATGCCTTCACGCACTTTAAGTTGCGAAACCACACCATCCTGTGCCGCATAGACACTGACTACCTGCGGCACCCTGAGCGTTTTTTGCAGTGTCTTTATTTCTTTTGCATTGACACCCAGAGAAATCAGGCGATCATTTGATGCCCGAATCAGGCTTTTTGTTCTGCTGTTTAATGCCTGCACATATTCTTCCATTGCATTGACGATGCTGGGTGAATAAAACTCAAATAATTTTTCACCTTTTTTAACGCGCTCACCCTCAGACTGCGTCAGCAACTTTTGAATCCAGCCATCGGTACGCAGATGAACATGGCTTAAACGGGTTTCGTCAAAGTCTATATAACCAACGGTATCAATTTTGCGCCATAGCTTTCCTTTTTCTACGACGGCAGAGCGCACTCCCATGTTATTGACCATGGCGGCGGATATGGTCACTACCGGGCCGCTTTCATCGGGCTCATAAAAGGGCACCAGATCCATTCCCATCGGTGATTTACCGGGCCCATCACGACGGTAGTTGGCATCCATGGGTGCCACCCAGTAAAGGATTTTTCTTTCTTTTTTAGCTGCTGGCTTGTCCTGTTCTACTTCAATCAGGTCCATGCCACAAATTGGGCAGCTACCCGCTTCACCGCGAATAATTTGCGGGTGCATGGGACACACGTAATTAGGATCTGCATGTTTACCTGCATGCTCGACCGCGGTTTCCTTTTTCTGCATCGTGCTGCTTGTATCCTCGGCCGGGAACATTGAAAACAGCCCCCAAACCAGACCAGCAGTAATGACTATCAGACCTGCAATAATTTGTTTATTCATGATTTTTCTCCGACCAGATAGCGTATTTCAGTCAATACGTTGGCCTTTTCTACCGTCAGTTTTAAATGAGAGAGCTGCGCATTAAACTCAGACACACGCGCACGCGTTAATGCGATGAAAGAGCCGACACCACTTTGATAGGCCGACATCGCAGCTTTTGAATTTTGCTTAGCCTGCGGCAAGACTTTTTCTTCGTAGCGCCGGATACGCTCAATGATTTTGTACCAGCGCACTTTTGCCTGCTTCAGTTGTGAGTTCAATGTGCGTAATGCATCCTGGCGCTGGTATTTTTCTGCCTGTAATAGCTGTTTACTGGCAATAATATCCCGATCCTGTTTGTTGCCTGTAAACATAGGTATGCTGACCATCGCCATCATGCTTAAAAAGTCCGGCCGTTCACCGCCACCGGCCATGGCCGGGTTCTCACCCTGACGCATGCCATAACTAATATCAAAAGCCCATTGGGCGCTGGTTTTTTCATTCGCCAGTGCCACATCCTGTTGTGCTACTTTGATAATCGAGTCACGCTGCCCCACCATCGGGTGCTGCAATAAGCTTTCTCTGGCCATCTGCTGCTCTGTCAGCATTAAGTTGGCTAGAAAATCGCTTGAGCTGTCCAGTGCCAGCTGAGCATTGTCTTCACCGACCCACAGCGCCAGTGCCGCGCGCGCTACCTGCGAATCCGATTCGGCTTTTTCCAGTTTATCCTCAACCAGTGAAAACTCGACTTCGGCCTGTAAAACATCCTGCTGTTTTTTACGCCCTGCGACATATTGTGACTGACTCACCGTGACGAGTTGTTTAAACAGTCCGCTATTGGTTTTGATAATATCCCGCGCTGCTTCTTTCAAATACACTTTGAGCCAGGCCTGTCGCACGTTTTTTTTCAGCATGGCCATGCGCTGGATTTCATTGGCGTTCATCAGCGCGGCTTTGGACAGCCATTTTTTTGATTTGATCTCGGCTGAATCGCCGCGTGGTAACATCTGCTGGTAGCCAATCACAACCTGCGTCATTTGCTCCTGCTCAAGATCATAACTATCAACCGGCACAGCTAAAGCGCCAAACTTGATAACCGGATCAGCCCAGCTGTCTGCCGACACCGATCGTTCAGTCATGGCTTTCGAACGGGCTTGCTGACTTTGAATAATCAGGTCACGCTCTAAGGCTATTTTTTCTGCCGCTGCAAGGCTAAGCGACGACTCAGCCATCACCGCTGTATTCATCAACAGAAAGGTGGCAGCAAGCGCAAGGTTTTGTAATTTCATTTTATATATCCCGATAAAGATCAATAGTAACAACACACAACAATGTTAATTGTCGCGCCAATCAATCAAGGGGATATATCAGATCCGCAGCAGTCCGGTTTGCTGCAGGGGAGAGGGGCCGTAATCGAGTTGCTCAGCGAGGTATTCGATACGATAGAGATTAGATGAAGCGGTGGCCGATATCACAACACTTAAGCTTGCAGGTATCATTGAGATATTAATCAGTGACAGAGGCTCTGCACCGGCATTGCTCTGGTCATCCGAAGCCAAGACCGATTCACATATCACCGGCTGACAGTGAGCCGCTATCTCGTGACCCATCGCCTTATGCTGCTGCATTTCAACCATCATAAGCGCATGCGCACTCGTTTGAGCCGCCAGGCCCAACGATGACACAACAAAAAACAGCAGCGATAAGCGGCTGATTTTGTTCTGGTATTTACGCATAAACTTTAACATATGAGTGTTGCTATTCTGCTTTTTATCGTTAAATCTTAGTGCTTATGACTGACGAATTCAAACATTGTTCCCTATTTATTCACTAATTGTTAATTTGTCCAGATACTCTATCAGTTGAAGCCTGTTTTCTTTAATCATAAACGCATTATTGTGCGAGCCTTTCAGTTCAACAAACTGTTTAGGCTTGTTAGCCGCTGCATATAAAGCTTTGGCATGATAATAAGGTATTATTTCATCATGTTTGCTATGCATAATCAGCAAAGGCACCGGTGAAATACCCGCGACAAAGTCCAGCGGCCGGTATTCACTCTCAATGGTTAGTGATAATGGCCATTGAAACAACCAGGTTAACCACCAGTTCGATAGCACGTCACGTGCTATCTGCTGATAGTCACTAAAGCCACTGATGGCTAAAAAGGCCGAGACTTTATCTTTATTAGCGGCCTGAGCTACCGCATACATGCCGATGCTGGCACCCAGACTTTGGCCTGCCACAATGACCTTCTGCTTATTATTCCGCTCAAAGCTGTAATGGATAGCGGCCGAAATATCTTTCATTACGCCCGATAAATCCGCCTGGCCCTGTGAAAAACCAAAACCTCTGTAATCAAATAATAAGACATCAAAGCCATGTCGTGTTAACCACAGCGCGTTGCCCAGATGGTAGGTCACATTGCCGGCATTACCGTGTAAAAACACAATAACGGCTTTGAATTCAGAATTAGTATGGGGCAGCCACCAGCCATGCAGCTGGGTACCGTCCTCAGCCAGCAGGGCAATATTTTCATAGACCACATCGGTTTTTTTAATATCAAAGGCATGCTGCTTTTGAGGCTGAAAGACCAATTGTGTGCATGCCATCAGTCCAGACAGCATGACAAGCAGCCATATCATTCTCATGTAGCGCATACAACACCGTCAGTTTTTAGCTCAAGTCTTTTGATAGTCTTCGCCTAATTTAAACCGCTTCTTTTAAGTATAAACAGCTAGTGTTAACTTTCAATATAAGCCTTCAAGCAAGCAACGACTTAATGGCTACCAGTAAAAACCGGCACCAAAATAAAACTCACTTTCGAGGTTTTTTTCATAGCTTAATCGAATATCCCAGTTGCGGCTGATGCCAAACCTGTTTTCCCATTTGACGATATTGTTACCTGTCTGAGTGCCATTAACGTATTCTTTGTAACCGATTATCAGCCTTGATTTCCAGGCTGCCTGCAGGTGGCCAATTAAACCTATATGACTCGCCCAGGCTACTGTGCCAGAGTCTTCATGCTCTGTTTGCGCTCCCAATTCTGCCATTGCATAGAGCATCGTATTACCTGAAAACAGCTTAACCGCTCTGCCTATGCCCCCTTCAGCTTTAAAAACTTCGCACCTCACACAGCCCAGGTTTTGATTTGCAAAACCAATATTCATGCGCCATACCGAACCACCGTCGCCCGGCAAGCCAGTCTGCGACACATTTAGTGTTTCAACATTCACCAGATCAAAACGCTTTACTGTTAACTCATCATTCAATAATGCCAGCTCTATGTCCATCATGGTCAGTGTCGAATTCGGCATTCGGCCTTCATCCAGGCTTAATGCATCAAAGTAGGCAGGCCTGCCGCGCAGACTGATACCTGTGCCCAGCAGGCTATTTGTATAGACGCCATAGCGCAGCATCGAAGACACCGGGCCGGCATGGGGCGGAGCAGGCTGCAATGCTTGCGAGCTCTCGACCCCGCCTTTTTCACTGATTAAAAAACGCTCTCTAATCAACCTGAGTTTTTTATTTTTTAATGTTGTATTGTGTTTCTCCAGAGTCATTCTATATTCAAAGTAATCGAATAATGTATCTATCGCAATGGCCTTGTCTTTTGCAGTGGCCTTACTGTAGGCATCTGCTTCAAATTCCAGCTTATTTGCCAATAAACCGACTATGGATTTTTGCTTTTCATTTAGCAGCTGATATTTTCTATAAAATGAACTTTGTCTTGACGGTATCCATTTAACTTCTTTAACTAATGGCGCATCTGCTTTTTTTATTTTTATGAGCCGCTCAAAAACATCTGCCGGCAATGACCAGGGTGCATGACGTGAATACAATGGCTCGTTAACAACCAGCTCCAGTAACTCTCCCATCCGGTAGGCACAGTTTTCTCTCGAAAAATAATAGACAAAGTGTTTGCCCAATAACTCCCAGCTATGTGCCACAATCTGCTCGACTTCATCTTCTGTCAGGTCAAGTTTATATTCCCACATATCGCGTAATTCATTTTCTACGTATATATGGTTATTGCGGTAAAACTTCTCATGGGAAAAAACTGAATCGTAGCCACCAAAAAGGCCTTTGACTACATAAACTATGCCATTTTCATTATCCGGCACAACGGCACCATAATTCATTACCTGATCTAACAGGCCCGATGCATTGTAGTCGCGTTTATTGTTTAATTTTATTAAAATATGACCATAATACGATGCCGGGTTGCCGAGAAAACCGGTTGCAAATATAACACTGACCGAATCGACATGACCGTTGCTTGAATATTCTTTGTATTTCTTACAGTTTACTAATGGCGGCTTTGTCCGCCACTGAATGTTCTTTTTAAGCCACTGGTATCTTGCCACAAACAAACACTGAGCGTGAGCATTATGGTTCTCTAAGGGCTCAGAATAAATGGCGCGGATCGTTGCGAGCAGCTCCGATAACGGCTCTGTTTTTCCCGCTTCAGAGATAAAAAACGCAGGCGTACTGATTTCGCTTTCCCAGCTATAAGGAGTACTTTGTGATACCGACTTATAGTGCAGCAAGGCTCGCCAGTAGTCACTCTCATGCAGCTTATTGGCTACCGCATAGTGGATTACATCGTCAATATCATCATTGCAATATACCGCTGATGAATAACAACAACCCAGGCACAATATAAAAAATAGTTTACGCATCTAACTACATTAACAATTTACAATTAATAATTTACAGCCACAACAACATGAGCCTGCTAGCATTACTAACAGGCTCATGTTTCATTTCCCGGTGTAGAGCGAACCGGTAGCTAGATAATTTGGCACTGTGCGGCATACTCTGTAGCGATCTTGTTTTGCACAATGGCGTTATAGACTTCTGCTTTTGCTGCGGTTGTTTTGGCACCAAAGCTGGCGTCATTAACAGATTTTGCAAACTCGTTGCGAACCGAGCCAATAATATCGGCATGTGACTGACTACCACAACCCATGATCGTTAACATTGCGGCCACGTGTTGTCCTTTGCCTTTTGCCGTCTCTTCTTCAAGACGGCTATAAGTTTCATGGATATAGCTTGCAGCAATTACGGTTTTGCCAAAACATGTATCCCTGCTGCCTGCCGCCGAGGTTAACGCTGTCGTACCGGAATCCCAGTACACATTTGATATAATGGCCGCCATAGGCGTTTCATCAAAAATCATTGCACCAATACCGCAGTCACGCCATGCATTAAAGCTTGCCGGGGCAGTTTCCGCGGCTATTTTTGCCTCCTCTGCAAACACAGTGGCCGGCAGT
This sequence comes from Gammaproteobacteria bacterium, assembly GCA_029882395.1. Lineage (GTDB taxonomy): Bacteria > Pseudomonadota > Gammaproteobacteria > SZUA-229 > SZUA-229 > JAUVDT01. The sequence continues at coordinate 7,032 of JAOUKT010000026.1, read as the reverse complement.
GAAACAAGAAAAGACATTAACATAATGCCTTGTTTAATTCGTTTCATCAGAGCCTCTTCCTTTTTATTTTTATATGCTTTGATCATATTGCATTGTGCCAATATAAACAAATCATTGCGCTTTTTTATTTTTTAAGTCTGAGAAATGCTTTCACCGACTTTCTAAAGACAAAAAAAAGCCCGCTATGAATAGCAGGCTTTTTTATTCTACTTTTTTAAACTATGCGACTTAAATAACCTGGCACTGTGCCGCATATTGAGTAGTGACCTTATTTTGTACAATATCACTGTATACTTTCGCTTTCATTGAAGTCGATTTTTCAGCAAATGAAGCATCGCTTACAGATTTTGCAAACTCATTGCGAATCGAACCGATAATGTTTGCATGTGACTGACTTTCACAACCCATGATATTTAATACGGCAACGACATGCTGGCCTTCGCCTTTTGCCGTCTCTTCTTCAAGATTGCTATACGTTTCATGGATATATAATGCCGCAGAGGCAGCAGAACCTTTACACGTATCTTCACTGGCAGCCGCTGATGTCAAGGCTGTTGTACCCGAATCCCAGATGACATTCGATACTACTGCAAGAGTGGCATCATTTTCAAAAAGCATTGCGCCGATTCCACACTGGGTATATGCACTCTTACCGGCTGCCTGGGCAGTAGCGGGTAAAGCGATGACTAAAGCAAGTAACATAAGATATTTTTTAAAATGTTTCATTGTTAAGTTTTCCCTTAATTATTAGTTATATTATTTAATCAAGCGCATAAAAAATATGCGTCTTTAAAGCATAGTTCTGATGTTTATCATGTCAAGAAAGTTACGGTATATTTTTCACCACTAAGTTGAGTGGTTTTTAGCTGGATCCTAACGTATAAACTGGCCTGCTTCTGTCAATACAAAATCTTTAAAAGCCTTCGCCACCACAGACAAGCGTTTACCCTTGCGCTGCACCAGGTACCACTGCCTTCGAATTGGAAAATCCTCCACATCCAGCAATACCAGCCGGCCAGTCTCCAGTTCCAGTTCCAGCGTATGAATAGAAGCAATACCCAAACCCAGACCCGCTTCAACGGCCTGTTTGATCGCCTCATTGCTCGACATCTCTATGCCAGTATGAAACGGCACATCGTGCTCTGTAAAAAAGCGCTCAATCGCGCCCAGGGTACCGGAGCCTGTTTCACGCACGACAAAGTGCTCATCGGCAAAACGACTTAACGCTATATTTTTTTCATTTGTCAGTGCATGGTCTGCCGGTGCCACCATCACCAGCGGGTTGCTCATAAAAGCCTGCGCTTCGACATCGATACCGTCCGGCGGCTGGCCCATAATCACCAGATCAGGCTCATTTTCTTCCAGCTGCTGGCGCAAACTTTCCCTGTTGGCCACATCCAGGTTTATTTGCACGCCTTTAAAACGCTTTGAAAATGCCGCCAGAAGCCGTGTTGTAAAATAACTGGCGGTAGTGGCTACCGATACCTTCAAACGGCCACGGTGCAATCCCTTCATCGCTTCGACGACGGCTTCGGCTTCATCTAATAAATGAAAAATATCTTTACTATATATATAGAATTCCTTGCCCGCCTCCGTTAAATACAGCTTTTTACCCAGCATTTCAAATAAGGGCAGGCCTACATTTTCTTCTAGCTGCTTAATTTGCATAGACACGGCCGGCTGACTCATGTACAGGGTTTCTGCGGTGCGGGTATAGCTCAGCAAGCGGGCCGCGGTTTCAAACACCTCAAGCTGGCGTATCGTAACATGCATAAGCAAAACCTTATGGTTTCTATCAGAACATTTGAGTTCTTATTATGGTGCAATGTCCGTATAGTCGCAATCCTTCTGAAGAGTAAGGGTATTTACTTCTAACTTGCCCTGCTTTCAGTACCGAATTTATTAACAGGAGAGCATGCAATGGCTTTATTAGATCAAACAGGTCGTTATTCTGACCTTAGCTTGAACGAAGACAACTTACTGGCTGATGGCAAGCACATTTTAGTTGCTTACACGATGGAACCTGCTGAAGGTTACGGTTATTTAGAAGCAGCAGCTCACTTTGCTGCTGAATCCTCTACAGGTACTAATGTTGAAGTATCTACTACTGATGACTTCACTAAAGGTGTCGACGCATTAGTTTACTCAATCGATGAAGCTAAAGGCATCATGAAGATTGCATACCCGAACGACCTGTTCGATCGTAACGTAATCGATGGCCGTGCCATGATCGTTTCTTTCCTAACGCTTGCTATTGGTAACAACCAGGGCATGGGTGACATCAAGAACGCTCAAATGTATGACTTCTTCATTCCACCTAAGATGTTAAACCTGTTTGACGGTCCTTCAATGGATATCTCTGACATGTGGAATGCATTAGGTCGTCCACGTGAAAACGGTGGTTACATCGCCGGTACCATCATCAAGCCCAAGCTTGGTTTACGTCCAGAGCCATTTGCTGCTGCTGCTTACTCTTTCTGGTTAGGCGGTGACTTCATCAAGAATGATGAGCCACAGGGTAACCAGGTTTTCTGCCCAATGAAAAAGGTATTGCCTTTAGTTCATGACGCCATGAAACGTGCACAAGACGAAACGGGCGAAGCAAAAATCTTCTCTATGAACATCACGGCAGACGATCACCACGAAATGTGCGCGCGTGCAGACTACGGTCTTGAATTATTCGGCGAAGATGCACCACGTTTAGCATTCTTAGTTGACGGTTATGTCGGTGGCCCAGGTATGGTGACGACGGCACGCCGTAACTACCCTGGTCAGTACTTACACTACCATCGTGCCGGTCACGGTGCTGTAACGTCTCCTTCTTCTAAGCGTGGTTACACGGCTTATGTTTTAGCTAAACTGTCTCGTTTAATGGGTGCTTCTGGTATCCACGTAGGCACAATGGGCTACGGCAAGATGGAAGGTGGTCAGGAAGATAAAATCATCGCTTACATGATTGAACGTGATGAGTGCCAGGGACCTGAGTACTTCCAGAAATGGAATGGTATGAAGCCAACAACGCCAATCATCTCTGGCGGCATGAACGCTCTGCGTCTTCCAGGTTTCTTCGAGAACTTAGGCCACGGTAACGTCATCAACACTTCTGGTGGTGGTTCTTACGGTCATATCGATTCTCCTGCTGCTGGTGCAATATCTTTACATCAGGCATACGATTGCTGGAAGTCTGGTGCTGACCCAATCGAATACGCGAAAGAGCACAAAGAATTTGCTCGCGCATTCGAGTCGTTTGAGCATGATGCTGATGCATTGTTCCCGGGCTGGAGAGACAAGCTGGGCGTTCACAAGTAAATCGAATGTTTTAGTTTGAAAAAAGCCCCGCTCGCATCCATGTGGGCGGGGCTTTTTTTTCTCTGTTTTAATGACACAATTTAAAAAGATTTTTCACCACAACGTTCAGCTAAGTGTTCATTGTGGTGAACAATTTTTGTCAAAAGGTATGAAAAAATGACTGACATCGATATCGAACAATACAAAATTACTGAGGAGCCCTTTTACCAGGCACAGGGCGATGAAGTGGCCTTATACAATGCCGCTTATGCAGCGCGTATGCCGGTTATGGTTAAAGGCCCGACAGGTTGCGGCAAGTCCCGTTTTATCGAGCACATGGCGCATAAATTAGGCAAGCCTTTAATTACGGTTGCCTGTAATGAAGACATGACCGCCTCTGATTTGGTCGGTCGTTATTTATTAGATGCTAACGGCACTCGCTGGTTAGACGGGCCGTTAACCACTGCGGCCCGTATCGGTGCCATCTGTTATCTTGATGAAATCGTTGAAGCGCGTCAGGATACGACGGTTGTTATTCACCCGTTAACCGACCACCGCCGGACCTTGCCTTTAGATAAAAAAGGCGAACTGATTGAAGCTCACCCTGATTTCCAGCTGGTCATTTCTTATAACCCGGGTTACCAGAGCATGATGAAAGACCTTAAGCAATCAACCAAACAGCGTTTCACGGGTCTGGATTTTGATTACCCGGACACAAAAGTGGAAGCCGAGATTGTGACTAAAGAAGCCGGCATCGACGCCGAGGTCGCTGGCAAGCTGGTTAAAGTGGCGCATACGGCACGTCACTTAAAAGGCCATGGCCTGGATGAAGGCATTTCTACCCGTTTGTTAGTCTATGCTGCAACGTTAATGAACAATGGCATTGAAGCAAAGTCTGCCTGTCGCATGGCACTCGTTACGCCAATTACAGATGACAAAGATATTCGTGATACTTTGATTCATTCAATTGATAGTATTTTTGCGTAAAAGGCATAGCCGTGCAGAGAACACAGGACAAACGGGTTTGTTTATTGATTAGCTCTTTGCTCCTGATTCTCTGTGCCCAGAACCTTGTTTACAGAACATCGACCCGGAATAAATTTAGCACATCAGGCTACAGGGCGTTTATAACAACCTGTTTTTCTCTGTACCCGCCGTGTGCTTCGTGGTGACATCAAACAATGACAACTGAAGTTAATACACAATACCCGCATCATCGTAAGCAATTGAAGTGCAGCTTTGCGCAAATTGAAGACTGCTTTGATGATTACATGAAAGATGCGTTGCGCAATTTAAGTAACGAAGGCGTTGCCCAATATCTTTCGGGGGCATCACTGGTTTGCATGATCGGCCGTGGCTGGGAACCCGTTTCGATTTACCTCGAAGAAATGCCGCAAATGGTACATCGTTTAGGCGATGAAGCCATTCTTGAAATTGTCTCCAAACATGTCTGGGATATGTCACGCTCACCCAATGGAAAAGCGATCCCTCCATTTATGCAGTGCTTGCCTGAGGCCTCTCGCCGTCTTGGCACACTCGAGCAGATGAATCACTTTTTCGATATTCTGTTTTCGATGCTCGATGAGACAACAACATCCGTTCATGGTCACCACAAAACACATTCGAGCCAGGGCTTTTTAGTGCTGCTAGATCACATTCCTTATTTGTTAAGCCAGTTATCGCTTGAAGGTTTAAAAAACTGGATTGAATACGGAGTGCGTAATTACCACAATCACCCCGAGCGTCAAAAAGATTATTTCGGCCTGCAATCAGCCGACAGTAAAGCCATGCTACAGCGCGAGCGTCATGGCACTTTATATATGGACCATGAACGCCAGCTCGACATGTACATCCGCAGCATGTGGCAACGCGAGGAATATTTTGTACCCTACTCTTTGGGTTTTGACACGCTTCGCAAACCACAACCCTATTATGATGATTTAGGCATGCGAGTGCCGGATGTTTACGATGACATTAATAATGTTTCGGGCATCAATCGCTACCGTGTCACCATCGCCCACATGGCTGCCCATAAAAAATGGACTGAACGTCAGGTTGCCGATAATTTATCGCCCTTCCAGCGTGTTGCGGTTGAAATGTTTGAGGATGCGCGCGTTGAACAACTGATTCTGCGCGAATATCCGGGGCTTAAAAAATACTTTCTTGCCTTGCACCCGGTACCTGTTGAAGGTGCTTGCGATAATGAAAACGAGTCCTGCGTGCGTCACCGCCTGGCGATGGTTTCACGCGCTATTCTCGATCAGAACCACGGTTACCAGAACCCGGATATCCTCGAGTTTGTCGGAAAGTTCCGGGATGCACTGAAAGACAGTGAATCAAGCACCAAAGAAATGCTGGGGCTTGCCATTTCTTTCACCGCCAGAACGCGCCGTCAAAGTGACCTGTTACCTAAAGTCATGTTTGCAAACACCGAAGTCGACTACCGTGATGACAACCGGCATATGTGGGTCTTCATTGAAGAAACTGACGAACCGGAAGATGACACCAGCCAGCCTCAGAGCAAAGAAACCATTGAACCGGACGGTTTACCTCCACGCCATTACCACGAGTGGGATTACAACACGTCAAGCTATAAACCCGACTGGGTGACTCTATACGAATCACTGCACGCACCGGGCAATGCGTCTGATATCGACAAGATTTTAGAAAAACATGCCGCGCTGGCAAACTACTTAAAACGAATACTGGATTTGTTAAAGCCTCAGCATTACGTGCGCCAGCGATATCAGGAAGAAGGCAGTGAGCTGGATCTTGATGTAGCGATTCGTTCACTGATCGATTTCAAGAGCGGCTCACAACCCGACCCGCGCATTAACATGAGTCACAAGCACGATGGCCGTGATTTTGCGGTATTACTGTTAATGGACTTATCGGCTTCACTGGATGAGGTGCCTGAAGGCTGTACACAAAGTATTTTAGAGCTCAGTCGTGAAGCCGTGACATTGCTCGGCTGGTCGATTGAACAGCTGGGTGACAAGTTTGCCATTGCCGGATTCCATTCGGATACCCGTCACAATGTGCGTTACTACCATTTAAAAGGTTTTAGCGAACACTGGGACGACATCGTAAAAGCGCGCCTGGCCAATATTGAAGCGGGCTTTTCTACCCGCATGGGTGCGGCTGTGCGCCACGCTTCACATTACCTGCAAGGCCAGCAAGCAGACAAAAAATTATTGCTGATCTTAACCGATGGTGAGCCGGCTGATATTGATGTCACCGATGACAAACTATTAATCGATGACACACATAAAGCGGTGGAAGAATTATCCGCCAAAGGCATCTACACTCATTGCATCAGTCTTGACAAAAAGGCTGATGACTATATTGAAGATATCTTTGGCAGCAACGGTTATACGGTTATCGACAAAGTCGAAAGCTTACCGGAAAAACTACCAAAATTGTTTATGTCGTTAACGGCATAAACAATTTCCGCTGCAGCATCAGAGAGCCGGTATCTGGCAACAGTATTGACTGCCAGCTTTTGCCTCTGAACGCTGGCTATTTGCTGCAGCATTTTCATTCACGCTCTGACAAAAAGAAACACTATGAAAAATATCGTTACGATTACTGTGCATTTTTCTTTTAAAGGCGAAAGACATTCACCTTCGCTTACTCTTGAACTGGATAACTACCTGAAATCAACAGGCAGATTACCATTGCTTTACCCATTGATTGCCCGTGAAAACAACTTCGATCTTTATTCGTACGAATATGAAATGATGC
>JAOUKT010000133.1 GCA_029882395.1 Gammaproteobacteria bacterium | reverse complement strand
AGCTGGGCGTGCCATTAGTGGCGATAAGCATTTTTCTCGGTATCTGGGGTGCAGCGGCATCTCAAATACAGACATCGCTGGGCCAGGTACCAGGACCAGCAGAAGTCTGGCAGCAGATGGAGATTTTATATGACGAGCATGTTGAAGAACGTAATAAAGAAAACGCTTTTAATCTGCGCCAGGAGAAACGTAATGCAGTGAAGCTGGCTAACGACCCGGATGCAAAAGTGAAGTTTCGCCAATACACCGGTAAGCCTACATTTTTTGATCAGATTGTAACCAGTATCATCACTGTGACGATGGGATTTATACTGGCGTCACTCGTCGCCATCCCGGTTGGCATTATATGCGGCCTTAATAAAACCATTTACACCGCATTGAATCCATTGATTCAAATGTTTAAGCCGGTATCGCCATTAGCCTGGTTACCGATTGTGACCATGGTTGTGAGTGCGCTTTATGTCAGTGATGATCCGCTGTTTGCCAAATCATTTGTTACCTCGGCGATAACGGTGATGCTTTGTTGTATGTGGCCAACCATTATTAATACCACGGTCGGCGTGGCATCGATTGATAAAGATTTGTTAAATGTCAGCAGTGTGCTTCGCCTGCACTGGCTGACGCATGTTTTAAAAATCGTTTTGCCTTCTTCTATTCCGATGATGTTTGCAGGGCTTCGCGTTTCATTTGGTATCGGCTGGATGGTGCTGATTGCTGCGGAAATGCTGGCGCAAAATCCGGGTCTGGGTAAGTTCATCTGGGATGAGTTCCAGAACGGCAGTTCAGACTCACTGGCGCGCATCATGGTCGCCGTGTTTGCAATCGGGTTGATCGGTTTCCTGTTAGACCGCGTAATGCTGATGATGCAGCGCAGTGTGTCATGGGATAAATCGGTTGAGTTGCGTTAAACACTCATTGTAAGTGTTTTGGAGAAAAGTCATGAGAAAAGAACATTTAGAAATTAGTAATGTATCCATCGATTTCCCAACAGCTGATGGCAGCTTCCGGGCACTGGATGGGATTGATCTTTCAATCAAAGAAGGTGAGTTTGTATCACTGATCGGTCACTCAGGTTGTGGTAAATCCACGGTGTTAAATATTGTCGCGGGTTTATATCAGGCAACAGAAGGCGGCATTATTCTCGATGGCAAAGAAGTCAATGATCCGGGGCCTGATCGTGCGGTGGTTTTTCAGAACCATTCGTTATTGCCGTGGCTAACAGCTTACCAGAATGTTGAGCTGGCGGTGAAACAGGTGTTCAAAGGTTCAAAAACTAAAATCGAAATGAAACAGTGGATTGAACACAATCTGCAGCTGGTACATATGGAACATGCTATGCATAAACGACCCAGTGAAATATCCGGTGGTATGAAACAACGTGTTGGCATCGCCCGCGCATTGGCTATGGAGCCCAAGGTATTATTAATGGACGAACCGTTTGGTGCACTCGATGCATTAACCCGTGCGCATATGCAGGACTCGTTAATAGAGATCCAGCAGCGTCTAAATAATACCGTGATCATGATCACCCATGATGTGGATGAAGCAGTGCTGCTGTCTGACCGCATCGTGATGATGACAAATGGCCCGGCCGCGACCATCGGCGATATTCTCGAGCTGGATCTTGCAAAACCCCGCAACCGGGTTGAGCTGGCCAATGATCCGAAATACAACGCCTACCGGGCGGCTGTATTGCAGTTTCTTTATGAGCGTCAGCACAAACCGCAAGAGAAAGTGGCCTGACGAGAAACAACGATCCCGGTGCGTGCAGCAGGAAACTGCACGTGTATTAGCAATCTTGCCATGGATGGCCCTTTTCTATCGTGCCCAGCTTAGCAGTCAGACTGTTAACCGCGCTACAACATATTGATAATTAAATTTGACAACAAAAACACGTCTTAGCATGGCCGAAATTGTGGTCAGGATTCAGGCTGTTTGATTTTTAACAACAGATAAAGCACACTCAGCTTCTGTTTTAAAACTTAACATCTGAAAGGAACGTAAATGTTAGATACAGCAGCGCCCTGGAATATGGTGGCCGAAGGTTATGCGGCAACCACCAGCAAAATGTTTGAAGCCTATGCCAACGCGGCAATTAATTTAAGCCATATAGATGCCACGAGTCATGTACTTGATGTGGCCTGTGGGCCGGGTACGTTACCGTTGTTAGCTCATGATCGCTGTCGGTCGATAAAAGCGATTGATTTTGCAGAGCAGATGCTTTCTGTGTTTCGAAGAGCGATTAACAACGCGTCGATTAATAATATTGAAGTCAGCTGCGGTGATGCGCAGTGCTTGCCTTATGAAAATGAAACGTTTGATATTGCATTTTCACTGTTCGGGCTGATGTTTTTTCCAGATCGCGGCAAAGCTTATGCTGAAATCCACCGCAGCTTAAAGCCAGGGGGAGAGGTGATTATCTCCAGCTGGGCACCGGTTGCCGATTCACCAGCCATGCAGACCATGTTCGGTGCCATACGCGCAATGAACCCACAGATTCCTGAGCCAGAAACCGTGATCGATTCGATG
>JAOUKT010000081.1 GCA_029882395.1 Gammaproteobacteria bacterium | reverse complement strand
ATACACTGCTGCTATAAAGCTTGGGTCCGAGTGTACCCAAATGTGGTGTACCGACCGTCAGTGCTACAGGCGTCGTGTAGCTGCCTTCACTGAGCAGAATTGCCTGGATATTAATATTAAAACTATTAGCGGCACCTGATACATCCATCACACTTAAATAGTAGGTTGTATTGGCATCGAGTGTTGGTGAGTCACAATCATAGTTTTCACTGGACTGATAACAGCTATCAATACTGTTGCTGTAGGCGGCATCAGTATACAAGGTCCAGCTAACAGTCCCGCTTAGGCCAGATAAATCCATCGTATATTTGAAGGCGCCATCAATAGTCGTGAAGGCATAATAAGCTGTGCCAACCGGACTCAGGGTATCACTATAAGTGCTTGTCACTTCTAATGTTGCCGGTGTGCTTATCGAATCACCACCTGTTATGACACCACCGTTATCGCCAGTACCCGGGGCAGAACCACCGCCAGTGCCGCCTCCGCCTCCTCCGCAGGCAGTAAGCAGCAGAAGACCTGATATAACAGTAACGCTACGAAGATGACCCCAAAATTTATGTAAGACGTACGACTTTAAAATGTTTTGCATGATACTTCCCTGCCGGTTGTTATTATTGTGTTTAAACCAGAAGGAGCATTCTGCTAATGAGATATGATTTTCTGGCAGTCCCGCTCTCTTGATATTGAATCAAGACCGGTTACTTTGCGCCCCCATCCTCACGAACGGGTTAGCCTTTTTCAGTTAATGCCGTTTATATGATCAAAAAACGACCTGTTTGTCAATTTTAAACTTTCTCTTCTCAGGCAAATTTAAAACTTAGGCTCACGCATTTTATTAAAAACCCTGGCCCGGTGTTTTTATGTAAGTGACTACTCAACACACAAACCCTGCCAGCCCATAGACTCTCCAGCCAATATTAAACCCGCACCGGAGTTTATTATTACGCCGGGTATTTGCTTGCAGGCTTTCAGCGTGATTAGCATTAAAAATAAGGAATAGAACAACTTTACAATTGCTATGTGACGACAACATAACGCGTGCTGCGACCACCACCCGGTAATTGTTTGAGGCACCCTTTGTTGACTAGCTCAGTCAGGTCTCGGATTGCGGTTGCTTTACTGACACCGGCCAGGCTTTTATATTTGCTGGCGTTGATACCTTGCTGAAATTCTTCGCCCATGCCGTCTAATAAACGGTTCAGTATTTTTACCTGTCACCCGGTTAATACCGTTTGGCAAAGCCACGCTCTATGCGATTAATGCCTTGTTTCATCGCCTGAGCTAAGACATCTAAAAACCACGCGACCCAGTCTGTAACATCCAGTTCATTTGCTGCCTGACCGGCTTTTGCAGGACGGAAAGCTCATGGATTATTTTAAAAAGCGGGGTTGTTCTTCTTGTTATTCAGTTTGGCCAGAGACCTTTTTTGTTTATACAGATACTGACCATGCCGGCAGGTTTAATCAGGTATTTTTGATCCTTTATCACCCTCAGCGGATATTCCCGACACAGGCTTAATTCTTCAGACACGGTCAGCTCGTTCAGCATCTCAAAATAACTGACCGACGACTGACCACCGTCAGATGGAAAATACATATAGAAAAAGTCATTGCTGTTGAACTTGCCATCACCATCTGGCCCGACTTTAAACTGCTCCATTAGCTGATTATCTTTTGTAATGCTGACAATCGCCTGCCGCTTGATAGCAAAGTGATAAACAAACAAGGCAAGCCCCAAAACAATAACCATCATAGTAACAGGGGCCGCAAAATAAAAATTAGACACCTGACCAACCCAGGCTGAAAAAAAATAAATGACCAGAAACACAGCCAGCCCGGCTATCAAAGCTATCAACCACACACTCATTTATTTTTCTCACTCTCATGCATTCAGTATTCAGGGACAGATCACGATTAGTCATTAGCGGGGCAGCATCCTTCAGCTTCTGCCTGCGATAATCTTATCATTGCTCTTGTTACATATTGCTTTATTCGATGCTACCCCGGCACACACTTCATTAACAGGACTGACTCTGTGTTTTTGTGAATAATTCATGAGGCTGTCTTTGGGTTGCTCGGGTTGTGGATGACGGATGAGGACTGCTGCTTTTAGGGTTGTGGATTCCGGCTTAATGACTGCCGGAATGACGGAGAGTTGCTGACAGGTTGACGAAGATTGGTGCTGAAAGATAAGAGCAGTGCTGGCTTTATATTTAACACGCTGATCATTTAACTGCCGGCTCACCGTGGCATTATTCAGCCGCCAAATTGTATCGGCTACTTCAGCTGTGGCGTGTTGCTAATCATTATAAGAGGTCTGTAATCATTTCCGATGCTGAATACAGTTTGTTACGCCCCAGCCGCTTGGCATTATAAAGCGCGGTGTCTGCCTGGCGAATTAACTGTTCCATATTGCCATCCACATCCGGCATCATGGTGGCGGTACCAAGACTGATGGTGACGAGGTTACTTGTTGATGAGTACTCATGTTTGATGGCCAGCAGCTCAATGGCCTGACGGACTTTTTCGCCGACCTGCACGGCTCCCTTGTAATCGACATCGGGCAGGATGAGTATGAACTCTTCTCCGCCGTAACGTGACACCATGTCAGCCGGTCGCAGTAACTGCGCATTGACGGCTTGCGCCACAGCCACCAGAGTGTCGTCACCGGCCTGATGACCGTAGTTATCGTTATAGAGTTTGAAGTGATCAACATCCAGCATAATGACTGACAGCGGTCGTTGTTCGCGGCGCAGGCGTGCCCATACTTCTTGCAGGTAGTTATCGCCGCGGCGTCGGTTGGCCACACCGGTCAGCCCGTCACGATTGACCTGATCCTGTAGTTCCTGATTAAGCTGTTCCAGACGCGCAGTCCGTTCGGAGACTTTTTCTTCCAGTGTTCGGGAGTAATTTTGTACCTGCTCGTACAAGCATGCGTTTTCAATGGCGACCGATGCCTGCGCCGTCAAAAGCCGAATGACTTCCACCCGGGCTTCTGTGAAGACACCACTGGAGAGGTTATTTTCCATATACAGAACCGCTTCAAACTGGCCCCTGTTAAGGGGCACACAAATAACCGATAGCGGATTGAACTTGAGCATATAGGGATATTGTGAGTACGGCGCTTCTGCAGACGCATCATGTAAGACGATAGCGTCACCGCTATTGAGTACCTGATTAATCAGCATCACCGGCAGCGGCAGCTGAGCCTGGTCCGAAGCCACTAGCGTATGCACTGGCAAATCGTCCACTGCCAGACCTGTGTCAGGCAGCACTGCCGCTTCAACAGCCAGCGCCTCTCCGCGCCGAACCACCAGGCAACCCCACTGACCACCGGCGTTTTCCAGCAGGATATTCATAGTGGTCTTCAGTAACGGCTCCAGTACGATCTCACCGGAGATTTCACGCGATGCTTTCATCACCGAAGCCATGTCGAGGTCATCCATCTGATGTTCAACTTTCGACTGCCTTGTTTCCGGCAGCAGTTCAAGCAGCACCGGGAATTCCTGTTCCAACCGTTTTACTTTACGCCTTGCACCCCAATGGTCATACAGATGATAGGCACTGCGTAAATAGCCTTCGGCCGCACGCCGGTGTCCCTGCGCCAGCAAGTGACGTGCCGCCTGCTCATTGCAGCTTGCTTCGTCACGCAGAAAACCACTGTTGCGTGCCACATTGATGGCGATATCGTATAGATTCAGCGCAGCCTCGTGATCAGCATCGAGTCGCTTCAGTTCTGCCTGCATCAGATATTGAAGATGACGGAAATTAGCTTCGCAGTTATCGGCCCAGAGAGTCATGCGCGCGAGGTCGCGTTGCAGGCGCTCTCGTGCTGCAGCCTGTTCATCTGCCTTCATGTTCGGGTAGTGAGCAGTCAGCGTAAGAAAAGCGGTGATGTAATAACGCACTAACTGCGGCAGCGACATCACCGATTTGATCAGTGCATCCTGTGCCCGTACGTGTTCCAGCGCGCACTCAAAATCACCATAGAGCAGGCAGATCTCGGCACTGTAAATATGATAGTTTGCGATACCGGTCATGAACTGGCGCTTGTGCATACCGGCAAGACACTCGACTTCATCGAAGCTATTGTCGCTGAGGCTGTTCGCTGAGTCAGTCAGGCCCAGCAGGTTTCGTTGTAATTGTAAAAACAGGCTGGCTGAATCGAAGGAATCCTGATAGGCGCATTCGCGCACTATCTGCAGTTTTTCAGCATGCTTTTCATAGGCTGTTTGCAGATCCAGAGTCGGATCCCAGATGATGTAGTCCTGAGCACTGTAGGCAAGGTAAAGCAGATCACCCGACTGGTAGCCAGCTTCGATACCCTTGCTGAACCAGGGTGTCAGGCTCGACCAGTGGTTGCTCCAGTGATGCACAAACATGGCGTAGACATAGATCACCCGCGCCCGCAGCGTGGGGTCATCGAAATGCTCGTTAATCGCCAGCCCGACTTTGCCGTATTGATAACCGAGTGCAGGTTCATCCAGCTCACCGCAAAGCAGCATGCCGTAGGCAGCAAAGGCAAAGGCAGACTCAGGGCAATTGCCACGGCGCAACGAAAGGTTGACGGCCTTCAACACCAGATAGGGAAACAGGTTACCACTACCAGAAAGAAAAGCCGCCGCAAAGATTTCCATGTACAAGCGCATGACTGTTAGTGTGGCCGGATCATCGACTCGTTCGGCATTAACCAGTTCGGCAATGCTTCTGCCGCGCAGATTTTCTTCGACCCGTTGGCGTTCACTGGCAATATCCTCCAGTGTCGGTTGCTCGGTAAACTTTATACCCAGCATCGCCAGACCCTGAATGGCCGAAAGAATCGATTCCTCCATGCGCCCGAGTGTGGCGTACTGACGGGTGCGAATGGCGAGAATATTGCCGCGTTGCAGATCCGACCCGGCATGTTCCAGCATCACCTCAATCAGCTTTTCCGCTTCTTCGGTGTTACCGGTAAGGTAGGCACACTGCTGGGTTTCCTCAATCAGGCTGCGCATAAACTCAGTGTTGGTACGCCAGGGATCGCCGGCTAATAACTGCTCGGCAATGTGCAGGTATTTAAGGGCTTTATCGTAGACTGTAGAGTGTTTTGCGCGCCTCCCCGCCTGCAGATTCAGTTCCGCCAGCTGCTGGCGCTCATTCGCAGACTCGATCAAAAAGTGGCCGTGGTTAAGATGATCAACCACCTCAACCAGCAGTTCGGGAGGTAACTGGTTGCCATTATGTTGCAGCATCAGGCGGCCGATGGAGAGGTGCACCAGCGGCAACTGCTGAATATCGATCAGCGCATGAGCCGCCCGCTGCACATGGTCGTGCTCGAAGCGGTAGCCTGGATTGAACGCCAGTGATTCCGTGATCACCCCCATCAGCCGATAGTCACTATGCAGCGGCAGCACGGTGTGCTGTTTGAGTGCCGGCAGCAATGCCTGTGCGGTTTCGGCAACGGAGCGCTGGTAGATGGCAGCCAGCGTGTGCAGATCGAAAGTTGCGCCGATACAGGCCGCCAGTTTCAGTACATACTGAGTCTCGGCTGGCAGTCGCCGCAGGTTGTCCAGCATAAACTCAACGACGTTGTTACTGGCATCTGACCAGTGCACCAGATCCAGATCCCAGTGCCATTGCCCGCTGTCTGGCTGCATGCTGATCACACCTTCCTTGTGCAGATGACGCAGCAGTTCATTGGTAAAGAAAGGGTTGCCCTGTGCTTTGTTGTAGAGCATTTCACTCAGCTGACGCGTTTCCACCGGCTCACGATGTAAGGCACTGGCCACCAACTGTGAGACAGCACCCTGATCCAGCGGAGCGAGGGCAATCTGGCGGATGTTATTGTGTGATTGCAGATCGTCGAGCAGCAAGCGTAACGGGTGTCCGACGCCCACTTCATTACTGCGATAAGTGCCGATTATCAACAGATGACTGAGCTCATGCGAGGTTACTAAACGGCGCAGCAGTTCCAGCGTTGGCGCATCGCTCCATTGCAGATCATCAAGAAACAAGACAACCGGGTGTTCTTCACCGGCAAAAACACGCAGAAAGCTGGTTAATACGATGTGCAGCCGGTTACGCGCTTCTGCCGGTGGCAGCTCGGGTACTGGCGGCTGTTTGCCAATAACCAGTTCCAGCTCTGGTACCAGAGCGACGACCAGCGCGGCATTCAACCCCAGCGCATCCATTACCCGTTGGCGCCATGCAAACAAGCGCGCCTCGGGTTCCGACAGAATCTGCTGAAGCAGACTGCGGAAAGCCGTGGCCAGTGCGGTGTAGGCTTCACCGTGCTGAAACTGGTCGAACTTACCCTGTATCAGGAAGCCGCGTTCACGCCCCAGCGGCCGGTCGATCTCATTAACGAGAGCCGTTTTGCCGACACCGGAATAGCCGTGCACCAGACAGAAGCCAGTAGCACCTTCCTCTACTTCCTCGAATAACTCGAGTAACTCTTGCAGTTCACGTTCGCGACCGTAGAGGTTTTGTGGCAACAGAAATTTATGCAGCACATCCTTTTCACCCGGTTCAAAGCACTCGAGCTGGCGACCGGCAGCCAGCTCATCAGCGCAATGAGCCAGATCGTGTATCAAACCATCGGCGCTCTGGTAACGTGATTCGCTATTCTTTGCCAGCAACTTGAGAACAATGGCCGATATCGCTGGCGGTAACCCGGGCAATATTTCGTGCGGTGCCGGTGGTAAACGGCTAATGTGGCTATAAACCCATTCCAGCATGCTATCGGCCTGAAACGGTAACTGCCCGGTCAGCAGTTCAAATAGCAGTACGCCGAGGGAGTAATAGTCGGAGCGGTAATCCAGGTCGCGGTTCATGCGGCCGGTCTGTTCCGGTGAAATATAAGGCAGTGGTCCCTGCAGGCGTCGTGATGTGTGTACTGTCTGTAGTTCCTGATCCAGTTCGGATGCAAGACTGAAACCGGCCACAGCGATAGCGCCGCTGGCAGGGTCGAAAAGTATGTGTTCAGGCGTCAGTGCTTTGTGGACGATATCATTAGCGTGAATGTCACCCAGTATACGCGCAAGGCGCTGGCCGATATCCAGTACCTCAGACACGGGCAGACCCTTTCCGGCCGTCCGCAGCAGACGAGAGCGCAGTGAGCAGTCGAACAAATCACCGACCAGCGCAAGGTTACCGCTGCCGTGGTTCAGCACTTCGTGTAGCTTGCGCACACCAGCGACCTTAGTCAGACGCTGAGTGATCACACCCTCGTGACGAATTGCTGCCACCTGTTGGCGGTCAGGGTATTCAACATCGAGCGTCTCTATCGCCACCACAACATCATCGGCAAGACGGCGGGCGCGATAAACCACGCGACCAGCATAGCGGTACAGATCTTTTTCGACCGTATAGCCTGGCAGTTGCAGGCTCATCACCTCCACCATTTATTCACCGGCCCGGCTCGTCAGACACTGAAGATACGTTTGAAGGTGGCGCTATAATCTTGCTGCGCGGTATCGCGCAAGGGTTCACCATGGCCGCATAATGCATGCCTGAATGACAGTTCCTTAAGGCGGGCAAAATCATCCGCTTTAGGTTGTGCCGCCTGCATCCATACCGGGCCGAGGTTGGCTGGTGTAAAGAAACCCATACCCTGCATCATATCGCGTGATGCGTCGGAGAAAAATTCATCGGGCTGCGTCCAGTTTTGTAAAGCATCACAGGCAATGAGGATGCCACCTTCACGATCAAGTCGCAGGATGCCTTCCTTAATGCCGGTGGTGCAAAACTCAAATACCGTCGCACCGGCAACCGGCGACTGGCCTCCCGGTGTCAGGGTATGTGTCGCCTGCAGTCCGCTCTCGTGTTCCATTCCGGGCATCGCCCAGTAGTTCGCATCATAGCGGTCTACATAGAACGGATCATCGCGGCCATGCAATGAACCAAGCCTCACGACATCAGTCACCTTGCCGAGTTTATCCAGTTCGGCCAGTCCGTCACCGGTCAGCCGCACACTATTAATAATGATCAGGCGCTCTGCTTCTCTGACCACGACCATATTGCGGCTGAACTTCCAGTCTATATCCTGAAGCACGGTCTCCATCGCGCCCATAACAAAAAAAACATCAGGAAAAACTTCTTCAATACTGCCGTGGGCTAATGCCGGTGGGAACTGCTTCATTAATAAAAACCTCACTTCTTATTTTTATATTCAAAACGGCCAACGTAGCGATACTCTCTGGCATATTCATTAAGGTATGCATTGAGGTAATTCAGCTGGGTCTTATTAAGCTGTCCATGCCGAATCTGATCCATTGACTCGTTACCATCGCTGCTGTCCAGACGTTTTAGGTGAAACAATGTCATGTCGCAGCCGCCAAAGAAGCTTTTTAAATATTCATGCAGCGACCTTGCATCTGACATATCAAAAACCGAGCCGTATAGAGAAGTATACATTGGATGCCGGGCAAGTGAAGCCTCATCGAACGCCGGATAATCACCAGCCGGTGGTATAAATGGCGGATAGTCACCGGCTTGATGAACAGGCACTGCCGCAAGCCTGTTGACGTAGTCACTGGCAAGGCCAGCCTGACGCGCACCGTCAACCACGATATTGAGATAACGGCGACTTGGCCTGCAATCATTGTCGATAAATTTTGCCATGCCGACATAGGTAAAAGCAGAAAAACACTCGCCCTCTGCTTCGACCTCAACCGTGATTCGCTCGTAGCCGTAACCGCAGGCTTCCATTGCATCCAGTGACGCCAGCGCATCATCGGGGCAATCATAAAGCACACCAAGCACCTGCTCGGCAGATACTCCGCTGCGCTCGATGTTAGCTACCCCGCCCTCATGCCGAAAGAAGTGCTGAACATTAAAACGCAGCTGCCAGCCGTTTAAACTGGCACAACGGGATGCCAGCGGCGTGACACCCTTGGCCAATAGTGAAGTGATGTTCAGGTTGGAACCAAAACCAAAATAGCGAAACATGCCTGTGTAACCACCGCCTTAAGAAGACCCTGTAAATCAACAAGCGTCCAGCGGACGATAATAAGCTGATAAGTGCCTGAGTATATAACAGGCATACAGGCATCACCATGCAATGAGCGTGGCTCTCTTTTTAATTCGGCCCTATTATTTTTAAACTTTAGGTTTTGACTTACTCCTCCCCATTTAAATAAGCCGAGGAAAGAGTAATTTCTGTGGACATTATTCCGGGCTTCCTGCCCTCCACCCTTCGGGTCAGCTAAAGCTGTTCAAAATTGTTCCTGACAATTTTGTCTGCGAGGACTGTCTGAGCGTGTTTTTTACGCGAGTCCGCAGCAGCCGCAGAGATTACGATTAACGAGGACACTCTCATTGCCTTTTAATGAGAGCTTATTTACTGGGGCGTATTTTTTGGGTGACGTTTTTTGTACGAGCAAAAAAGGTTACTCGCTGTCGGTCGACTACCGACAAGCTTTTGACTTTGAATTTAATATTTAAAAAGTCGGTATAGGTTTACCGACCGACTTTCGCTATTTTTTATATTCAACCTTTAGATGATTACCCGCTATCGTGAATGTGGGTTTTATCCCCGCTATTTTATTAGCTGTAAACTGAGCGGTTTGATAGACAGAAAGATTCGGCCATGTAAGAACCGTGTACTTAACATTAAACTTAAATTTACCGGCTAACTGAACAAATTTGAATTTCATTTTTTTGCAGCGGAGTGTTAGCTCTTGCGAAACATTTAAGCCGCTGTTTTTTCTGCCCAACGAGACAATGATATTGCCTTCTGATAGTTCAAGTGTACTAATCGTTAATTTATCAGAATGCTGACTGATATCCAGCACCCCGTTAGCGGCAATTTGCAGCTGCACGTTTTCACCTTCGGACTTATCTTTAAAAATGATCTGGCCGCCGTAGCCGCCATCACTTCCCGCCTCAGCCACCAGCCTTGCACTGCCTGCCCGCGAGGTATCGGAGAAGGTGACCGAGCCGCCTTTGCCTTTGTTACTGCCGCCATGAGCAAAGATTCTGGCATCGCCAGCCGTCGTCGTACCGCTAAACAGCGTATAACCGCCGGCGATACCCGGTGACTTCCCGCCCTCATTGTAAATAGTGGCATTGCCTGCTGTCGGAATAAAGCCCTCTTTTATGACGGTAGAAATTTTTGGCTTTTTCTTACCGTAACCTGTTGAAATTTTAAACTCGGTGTATCCGGCACAG